>CAYJGI010000040.1:3800-10589 GCA_964369705.1 uncultured bacterium | reverse complement strand
GACGTTATCGTCAAGGGATTAAGAAATGGCTCGGATTTTGATTACGAAATGAATATTGCCATGATCAATCAGCACCTGGATAAGAATTTGGAATCCATGTTTATCGTTACGGACCCAAGGTATCAGTTTATTAGCTCTACCATGGTCAAAGAATTAGCCACTTTTGGTGATGAATACAAAAAAATCGTGCCACCTCCCGTAGCCATGGCCATGGAAAAAAAGCTTAACGGCGCCTCCTAAGCCTCATATCAGTGGTCATGATAATATAAAGTATGATGGTGGAAAGAAGAACCATGGCAAAAATCAATGAAGAAGCGGTGAGTGTGTCAATGAGCGTCGTTTCGTAGCCCATGGAAGGAAAAATCGAAAAAAACACAGGCACAACTTGGAATTGATAAAGTATATAAGTGATACAAGCGGAGACAATGCCACCTAAAAAACGCTGTACAACAAAAATTTTAAAAGACAATCGACTGCCGCTTAATAGGGTTTGCACTTGAAAAAGAATAGAAAATCCACCAAAAAAAAGCAAAAAACTGATTCCGCTTAGTTTTAGGGCGAGATCGTAAGTTGAGGTACCAAGTAACTCTGCACCTAAAGATATTTCAAAGGATGCACTAAGCAAGTCCCCCAGGTACTCACCGGGTAAAATCTCAAAAATACCGGTGGTCGTTAATAATCCCGATATGACACTAAATATCATCATAAAACCTAAGACCATCAGCAAAACATCCATGGCTTCCTGAAGGCTTCTGGAAAGAATCTGTCCAAAACTGGATGACTGGTTTTCTTGATTTTTTGGGATCATTAAAGGTCTTTGCTTTTCTTTTTTTACCGGAATCAAAATTCCTAAGAGAAAGAGGGATAAGTAATGGCTCAGTAAGAGGACAATGGCCAGTTGACTGTTCCCTAAAAAACCGGTAGCTACGGCACCGGTCATAAAAAGGGGACTGGCGGCACTACTTAAGAGAAGGAGTTTTTGACCTTCGGATTTTGTAAGGTGCCCCTCATCCAGTAATCCCACCGTAAGGGCAGCCCCTGTGGGATAGCCCGATGATACGCCCATAATGAAGGGGAAGGCCGCAATACCGGGCAGACGAAAGAGCGGTTTCATAATGGGAGATAACCCTTTTTCAATTTTTTGAAAAAAACCTAAATAAAGAAGCACCCTTGCACCTACCATAAAGGGAAAGAGGGCAGGGAGAACAATTTTTAAAAAGCAGTCTAGGCCCATTTTTGCATAAGTTAGTGATACCTCAGGAAAAATACATAGTGAAAATGTAAGTAATAGAATGACAAGTGCTAGAAATTTATTTTTATAATCCATGATGTCACCTCCATATTTTCATTGTACGAGGAATAGAATGGTAATATTCAATAAAAAACAGGAGGTTCATATGGAAGAAAATATCCAAAATATAAGTACACCTATTATTCAAAAAAAGAAATCTTCAAAAGGTAAGATTTTTGCCATTATTGCGCTGGCTTTAATCGTTGTGGCGCTGATGCTTATTCCACAATTCTGGGTGGTCTACATACCCGGCGGCACCGTGATCATCACAGAAAATTCTTACGATAATGATAGTACCGTTAATATCGTATCGGTACGGTCGCGGCCCGCCGATTGGATATCCATTATCCGAGGGATGTTTGACCCTTATATTGGAATTTATCGAAAGGCAGATCTTGTGCCGGAAGGCTGGACTTATGAAGAGTATACGATGTATTTGTTAAGTGAAATGGAACAAAGCCAGCAAATCTCTGCCTATGTAGCCTTTGAAACCATTGGAATGAATGTGGAAATTTCAGGTACCGGTGTTGAAGCCATCAGAATCGAAGAGTATAGCGATGCCTATGGTGTCATGGAAATAGGCGATATTGTCCACTCCATTGATGGTGTAGAATTACAGCTTACGCAACAGATGAGAGATTATATTCAAGAGGAATGTGTCCCCGGTCAAATCGTTACCCTTGATATTGAACGGGATGGCGAAAGAATGGAAATTGAAGTCACTTTGGTAGAGCATGATGAACTTCCGGGCGTTGCCGCCTTTGGGATGATGGGCATTGTGCGAGAGCTTGAGTTTTATTATCCTGAAGATGTCATATACTTGATGGATGGTTATGGTGGTGATTCAGCAGGTGCGGGAATGACACTGGAACTAATGAATCAGCTTACGGAAGAAGATTTATTCCATGGCAATCACATCACCATCACCGGTGCTGTAGACTTAGACGGCAATATCGGTAACATCGGCGGCGTAACGTATAAAGTGAAGGCAGCATACGACAGTGGCATTGATATCTTCTTTTGTCCTGAGGCCAATTATGCAGAAGCAAAAATCGCAGGAGATGACTTGGGCATTGAGATTGTACAAGTGAAGACGATTAATGATGTCTTAGCATATTTTGATGATGTGGCATAATGATGTAAAAATCTCTGATGAATGAATAGGCTTTAATGACTAACAGTAAAAATCAAAAAGGTAAGAAGTCAATACGACTTCTTACCTTTTTTTTATGGGGAATCAGTAAATCAATATGTGTTAATCAATGGGGATTTCGTAGGTTTCTAATTGTAGGATTTTTCCACTCATTGCGACACTCTCTTTGCACGTCTGTACCAGTTTGCCCCCATAGAAGAGGGGGATTTTTTTGGAGGCTTCATTGCGATAATCCACGGAGTAGTGGACTTTATGGAAGCCAAGACTCTTAGCAAAATCAATCATTCCGCCAATGGCTTCTCTACCGTAATGATTGCCGTGGGCGCTTTTTTTGGTCCATATGCCAAGGTGGGGGATGGGCTCTTTGATCTCATGAAGACCGACAGCGCCGATGAATGCTCCCGATTCTTTCTTTGTAATCATAAAAACAAAGTCAGTCTCCGCTTCTCTTTGCTTCACAAACATTTCAATGACGGCCTTTGTTTCTTGTATGTTTTTTGCCGGGGAAGGCGTCATCAAGACAGTAACTTCCTCGGTGAAATGATGAAAAATATCATGAAGATACTCTTCGCTGGCAGGTAGTAGCACGAGTCGATTGGTTTCAAGTTTCATAGAAATCTCCTTAATATGGGATTAAGATGCTGAATCAAAGGAGGCTACCCCTATAATGTAATCGGCCTTTGACTATAAAATGCCTTAGGGTCAAAAGCACCATAAAAAGCTCTATGGTAAATCTCATCGGCTTTTAAATCAAGGCGCAGTGCTTCATGGGAGCGAAGAGTGTTTTCTGTAAGATTGGTAATAATGGGGAGATCTTGTGTTTTTAATTCTTTGAGGAGTTTTTGCCCTTCTTCGTTATAGCCCAATACTCTAAGGTATTGAGTAGAGTCATCATAATAATCTGTATCAATGCCAATCAGGATTTGGCAGAGAATTCGTTGAAGTCTCGTTCTTGTCAGCCCTTTGTGAAGGGTTCTATCCATTAGGTCTTCGATGGAATCTGTTGATATTGCATGATGGCGAAGGCGGTTTAAAGTATCTTCGTTCATTTCCGGTGTTTTAAGATTTTTATCATAGCGCAACTTATGAAAAAGAATGGGAGCAAAAGATGATAGAGTAATGGGAGAATGGGTCTTTAAGATTTCTTTAGCCATCTCTATATCTGGAAAATATTTTGCGATGGATTCATAATCATTGGTGTAAAGTTTTTGCCTTAGGGCGGTGGCAGAAATGAAAGAATCCTCACACTGAAATTCAGTGCTTCGATAGTCGTTATGCCGGGCTACAAAATAGGGTGTTAGCGTGCTATTGACACAATCTATAGCCCTTAAATACTCTAAGGCCAAAATATTATTGGGCGCCTTTAAAAGGTCTGCCAATTCGTCTCCATAGAGGCTTCTCACCGTGTTTTCTCTTGCTTTTGCATAGCGAAGGCCTTTTTTGAGGTTTTCTTTTAATGTGGAGGAGAAGAGGGGTGTTTCGTGATTTAATAAATCTCTTAAAAAAAAGTGGAGATTTTTGTTGCTTGATTCTGCTCCAAATGATAGAATATTATGGGCAGAAATTTTGGACAAGAGGTCTATGGCACCTTTTGCGAAGGTTTCTCCTCCTTGTAGGCTGAAATAAACGGGCATGGCAAGGACTAAATCAGCACCGTGAAGCAAAGCCATCTTTGCCCTTACATAGGGCGGGAGTATAGCCGGTTCGCCTCGCTGAACAAAAGATGAGCTCATTAAGACAATAACACGATCTGCCACTTTTTTTGTCATTTCGATGTGGTATTGATGGCCTGTGTGAAAAGGATTGTATTCGGCAATAATCGCAGCTGTTTGCATGGTTTCACCTCACTATTATTTTAGATTAAAAGATGTACAAAATCTATCTTTTTATAAAAATACTTTAAAATCCGAAGGGAGTCAACTGACATGGACGTAACAAGCAAAATTTGGGCGAAAGCCAAATCAGAGAAGAAGACAATCGTACTACCAGAAGGCGACGATGCTAGAATCGTCAAAGCCGGTGAATTTGCAACGAAGGAAGGCCTTGCCAATGTAGTAATCTTAGGCAACGTAGATGAGATCAAAACCTTAGTACCGGACATCGACTTAACAGGTATTACTGTAGTGGATATCCAAAAAGATGGCGTACCTCAAAACTACACCGAAACTTTCTTTGAGATGAGAAAATCAAAGGGTATTACCATGGAAGAAGCAGAAAAAACAATGGCAAATCCTCTATACTATGCAGCTATGATGGTTAAATTAGGCGACGTTGACGGTATGGTCGGCGGTGCTAAGAACACAACGGGAGATCTACTTCGCCCTGCACTACAGATTGTTAAGACAGAGCCCGGCATGAACGTGGTTTCTTCTACCTTTGTTATGAACGTTCCAAACTGCACTTTAGGAGAAGAAGGGGTTATCCTTTTTGCTGACTGTGCCGTTAATCCAAATCCAACTGCGGAAGAACTTGCAGTGATTGCAATCAGCACCGCAAAGACAGCGAAAGCTTTAATCGGTATCGATCCTAAAGTTGCTATGCTTTCTTTCTCTACCATGGGTTCTGCGAAGCATGAGCTTGTAGATAAAGTATTAAATGCAACAGCCATCGTCAAAGAAAAAGCACCGGATCTATTAGTAGACGGCGAGCTTCAATTAGATGCAGCAATTGTACCTTCAGTAGGCGCTTCTAAAGCACCAAACAGCCCAGTAGCCGGTAAAGCCAATGTACTTGTTTTCCCTGATTTACAAGCGGGAAATATCGGTTACAAACTGGTTCAGCGTTTAGCTGGAGCAGAAGCTATTGGACCAATTTCTCAAGGTTTTGCTAGACCTATCAATGACCTATCCCGTGGATGCAGCATCGAAGATGTTATCAATGTTATTGCCATCACTGCCGTACAGGCAATTGGTTAATTAAATCAATTATAAGGAGATTAGAGATGAATATTTTAGTATTGAATTGCGGTAGTTCTTCCTTAAAGTATCAATTACTGAATATGAATACAGAAGAAGTCCTTGCAAAAGGTCTTGTAGAGCGTATCGGCTTAGACGGTGCTGTACTCAATCACGAGCCTCAAGGCAAAGACAAAGTGGTAATGGAATCTAATATGCCAACCCATAAAGAAGCCATTCAAAACGTAATGAATGCCTTAATCGATGGTAATCACGGCGTGATTGCCACCATGGGTGAAATCAATGCTTGTGGTCACCGTGTTGCCCACGGCGGAGAGTATTTTAATGATTCTGCACTCATTACACCAAAAGCATTAGATCAAATCAAAGATTGCATCAGCTTAGCTCCTCTTCACAACCCTGCTAACGTTATGGGTATTGAAGCGGCAGAAGCTTTAATGCCTGGGATTCCTCAGGTAGCCGTTTTTGACACCGCTTTCCACCAAACAATTCCTGAGCAAGCTTACCTATATGCCATTCCTTATGAGCTATACGAGAAGCATGGTATCAGACGTTATGGATTCCACGGTACGAGCCACAAGTATGTAGCCGGTATTGCAGCAGAAGCTGCCGGAACGACCTTTGATAACGCTAAAATCATTACTTGCCACTTAGGCAATGGATCCTCTGTAACCGCCATCAATAAAGGTCAATCCGTTGACACTTCCATGGGCTTTACGCCTTTAGAAGGACTTGCCATGGGTACACGCTCCGGTGATATGGACCCTGCTATTGTTCCGTTTCTAATGGAAAAAGAAAACCTTGATATCAAAGGCATTAACGATCTTTTAAACAAAAAATCAGGTGCCCTCGGTATTTCCGGCGTATCCAGCGACTTCCGTGACATCGAAAACGCAGCAGAAGAAGGCAACAAGCGTGCAAAGGCAGCCCTTGATGTATTCAACTATCGCGTGAAGAAGTATATCGGTGAGTATGCTGCCGCTATGAACGGTGTAGACATCCTTGTCTTTACTGCAGGTATCGGCGAAAACGGTAAGACAATCCGTTCTGCCGTATGCGATGGTTTAGAATTCTTAGGCGTTGAGTTTGATGCAGAACGCAACAACGTTCGTGGCAAACTACAAAAAATCAGCACCGACAATTCTAAAGTACAAGTATTCGTTGTACCAACCAACGAAGAATTAGTCATTGCAAGGGAAACAAAAAGACTTATGTAATGAAAGGTTTTGTGATAAGCTGGTCAAAACAATCTCCCCAAAATTTTGGGGAGATTGTACTTTTTTGATACTACTTGACAAAAAAAAGCCTACCAGTTATAATACTACATGGTGCTTTTTATGAATAAGACAATGATTGCAACATCTGAAGTAAATCAAGAACGCCAAAAGATCGAACTTAACTGCTCCGTCCCGCCTACTTTTTTTGGGATT
>CAYJGI010000040.1:824-3790 GCA_964369705.1 uncultured bacterium | reverse complement strand
GAGGAGGTTCGTTTTTCTGAGCCCCTTTCTTTTTTGGGATTCATCCAAAAAAAAGACAATGAATACCATGTAGAAGGAGAAGGACACACGGTAGTTACCGCTCTGTGCCATCGCTGTAGCGTCGATGTTTCTTATCCCATTACATTCGGTGCCAACATTGTTTTTGGAGATGAGATTGATGAAGATCTCCCCATGGATGAAGCAAGGTATGAAGTGGAAGATGGAAGAATCGATCTACTAAATGCCTTATTAAATGAAGTTTTCCTAGTAATGCCAACGAAAATTTTATGCAATGATGATTGCATGGGCCTCTGCAAAAAATGCGGAAAAGTCTTAAATGCCGGCCCCTGTGAGTGCTACCACTCTGATTCTGAAATCAACTTAAAATTTGCAGCCCTTGAGAGTTTTAAGTTTGAATAAAAAAATAAATTTTTAAAAATATAACTATTCCTTAAGGAGGTGCACAAAAAATGGCAAATCCAACCAATCGATTTTCCCACTCCCGTACCGCAAAAAGAAGAGCTAATTGGAAGCTTTCTGTACCCAATTTAGTAGAATGCCCACAATGCCATGAGCTCAAAGCTTCTCACAGAGTATGCCTATCATGTGGCTACTACAAAGGCAAAGAAGTTGTGGCTCCAAAGACTGCAAACTAATTAAAGTTTTGAAAACAAGATAGATTTCTATCTTGTTTTTTTTTGCCTTTTATTGGTATAATGAAGTAGAAGTATTTTGGAGGTGTTAGACTTTTGAAAATTGCTGTAGATGCTATGGGTGGCGATAATGCCCCTGAGGCCATTGTCCTCGGAGCCTATGATGCTGCCAAAGAATTTGATGTCGATATTCTTTTGATTGGTCAACAAGATGTGATTGCAAAAATCGAAGAAGAAAACCAATTAAAAAGTGATAAAATAACTGTTTACCATGCGTCTGAAGTCATCTCTACCGATGAAGATCCCCTCCTTGGGATCAGGCGCAAAAAAGATTCCTCCATTGTCAGAGGAATCGAACTACTTAAGAATAAAGAAGTAGACGCCTTTGTAAGTGCCGGAAGTACCGGTGCTGTCATGAGCGGTGCTTACTTTAAGCTACGGACGCTCCCGGGGATCTTAAGACCGGCGATTACCCTCACAATTCCCAATATCAAAAACGGTGGCTTTATGCTGATTCTTGATGGTGGTGCTTACATGGATGCCGATCCTAAGAACTTAGAGCAATATGCATACATGGGAAGCATCTATGCCAAAGAAGTTTTTGGTATTGATCAGCCACGGGTAGGACTTCTGAATGTAGGTGTAGAAGAAGAAAAAGGCAATAAAACGACGAAGGAAGCATACGGTATCTTAAAGGACTCCGATCTTCATTTTGTTGGTAATATTGAAGCGAGAGAAATCCCCAATGGCCCTTGCGATGTTCTTGTGTGCGATGGTTTTGTCGGTAATGTGGTATTAAAGCTGATGGAAGGCCTTACGATGACTTTTTTTGATGTATTAAAAGAAGAACTGACATCCAGTACCAAGACAAAGATCGGTGCAGCCCTCGTAAAACCGGCTTTTCGCAAGATTAAAGGCAAGCTCGACTACACAGAGGTTGGCGGAGCGCCTTTCTTAGGTGTTAACGGCGCTTGCATTAAGGCCCATGGATCCAGTAATCGTCGCTCTATCAGAAGTGCGATTAAACAAGCCATTTTGTTTAATGAAAACAACGTATTGGAACACATTGAAAAAGTCATTCAAAACGATTCAAAAGAATAAAAGAATACCAGAAAAAAGTTTGGAGGAATTAAACAAATGAATACTCATGATGCCGTTACAAAAATTATTTCCAGTTGCTTAATGATCGATGTGGATCAAATCACAGATACTGCCCACATTATGGAAGACTTAGGAGCAGACTCCATCGCCGTAGCAGATATTATCATGTCTTTAGAAGATGAGTACAATGTGGTCATTGAAGAAGAACACTTAGATCAAATCACAACCATCCGTGACATTGTGAATTTTATTGAGCAAAACAGCTAATACTACTGAGAAGAGCCTTTTAAGGCTCTTTTTTTACATGAGGTGACCATGAAAACAATCGAAAAAAAACTGGGGATAACCTTTGAGAATATTGCACTTCTAAAGACAGCCCTTACCCATTCATCCTATGCCAACGAAAATTATGCAGAAGGAAAAAAAGACTACGAACGCATGGAGTTTTTGGGGGATGCTATTTTGGATTTAATTATCACTGAAGTTCTCTTCAATCAAAAACGCCACGAACAAGAAGGCGTTCTTACGAAGATGAGGTCCCATATTGTACGGGAAGAGTCTTTAGCAAAGGCAAGTAGAGCGCTTGCCATTGGAGATCATATGCTTTTTGGACGGGGAGAGGCACACTCCGGCGGACGAAATAAAAGCTCAATTCTATCCGATGTATACGAATCTATTGTTGCCGCAATCTTCTTAGATAAAGGCTATACAGAAGCAAAAAAATTCGTCTTACGGACCTTAGGAGACACCATACAAAAAGCCATGGAAGAAAAACTGATCACAGATTATAAATCTACTTTGCAAGAATTCACCCATAGTGCTTATGGACAATCTCCGAAATATACATTAATTGATGAAAAAGGCCCCGATCATCAAAAAGAATTTGTAGTGGAAGTAAGCCTACTTCATTGGTCAAAAAAAGGACAAGGCTACTCCAAAAAAGCAGCAGAGCAAAACAGCGCAGAAAAACTATACCATGCCCTTTTGGAAGAAACAAAATAATTTTATGGATTCTTACGCATAAGCCTCCCTTTTTTCCATATACTGAGATTAAGAGCAAGGAGGGATATGTTATGGCATTACTCAAAGTATCGGTTAGTTCTGACCCTAAGGCTGTGGCAGGAGCCATTGCCGGCGTTTTAAGAGATGAGAGTACCGTAGAGCTTCAAGCCGTCGGCGCCGGTGCCGTCAATCAAGCAGTGAAATCCATTG
>CAYJGI010000040.1:0-814 GCA_964369705.1 uncultured bacterium | reverse complement strand
TGCCAGGGGATACATGGCACCCAATGGCGTAGATTTGTGTACGGTTCCCGCTTTTACCGAAGTTCATATTGAGGGAGAAGATCGTACGGCAATGAAGTTTATTGTAGAAACAAAGTAAATGCTTTTTAGAAAACTCGCAGATGCGAGTTTTTTTATGCCCTTTTATTGGATTTCGCCGGGAAGTATGGTAAAATATTTATTTAGAATAGATTTTTGATCCCATAAGAGAGGCTTTATTTGTATATCAAAAGCTTAGAAGTCCACGGCTTTAAATCATTTGCCGAAAAAAGTGAATTAAAATTCTCAGAAGGCATTACCGCTGTAATCGGTCCAAATGGTTGCGGCAAAAGTAATGTGGTAGATGCCGTCCGTTTTGTGCTGGGCGAAAATAACGTCAGAACCATTCGCGGTGAGCGTCTTGAAGATATTATCTTTAATGGAAGTGCCACCAAAAGAGGGACAGGCTTTGCGGAAGTCGTATTAACGCTAGACAATAAAAGCGGACAAATTCCTCTGGATTACTCAGAAGTAAAAGTAAGACGCAGAGTCTATCGCTCCGGAGAAAGTGCTTTTTTTATTAATGATACCGCTTGCCGCCTCAAGGATATCCAAGAGATTTTTATGGATACCGGCGTGGGTAGAGAGGGATACTCTGTCATTGGCCAAGGTAAGATTGACGCCATCCTCAGCGAAAAGCCGGAACAGCGCCGTATGCTTTTTGAAGAAGCGGCGGGCATCGTCAAAATCAAAAACCGCAAGAAAGAAGCAGAAGCAAAACTTGTAGAAACCGGTCACCAGATGGATCGCCTCCTTG
>CAYJGI010000039.1:0-10760 GCA_964369705.1 uncultured bacterium | reverse complement strand
ATTTGGTTCATATTTTTCCTCCTTACACACTTATGATACTGAGTTTACTAAGAAAATAACACCCATGCTCCGTAGAATACCTACAAAAAAACTCTACGAAGCATAGACTGTTTGAATATTATATAAATAATCTTAAGTAAATCATCACACTGAGAAAATAGTATTTCACACTGATTTTAGGGAACAGAGTAGGGGTGTACACATATCTGCAAATCCTACTAATGTCAAATGTTTCTCTATAAGTAGTACCTTTATAGAGGGACTCTTTTAATCTTTATGGGAAGACTTCTGTTCTGTTTCTTCTTTATCGGCTATTTTTTTCATGAATCTTTTGTGAAGCTCGATGCCAAGGAGGCCAATGACTGCCGTCGCTAAGAAGATGATAATGGAAGTGCTGTAATCACCGCTACCAAATTGACTGCCCGCTAAAGTAGAGGTAATAACGGAAGGAATACGGGCAACGATAGAGAGAATCAAAAAAGACTTCATATCAATGGTAGAGAGGCCTGCCACGTAGGTGAGGATATCTTTAGGCGTACCGGGTATTAAAAATAAAACAAAGACGATGGATCGAAGCTTCTCTGTGGATTGTAGGAATTGGTATTTTTCTACTTCCTCTTTTTTGACGAAGCGGTAGAGGAGTTTTTGTCCGTAGCGACGCATCATAAAGAAAACGAATGACTGAGCGACAAGAATGCCCACCATACAAATCACAAAACCGCCCCATGTACCGTACATAGCCCCTGCTACAAGCTCTACGGCTTCTCCGGGGATAAAGGCAATGATAATTTGGAGTACTTGGGCAAGGAAAAGTACAAAAATCCCCCAAAAACCAAGGCCATCAATGGCTTTTTGTAGCCTCTCCGGCTCCAGCCAGCTCCTAACTTTACTGACATACAGGGAGATTTGATCTGCAAAACAAAAAAGTAGGATACCAATAAAGATGGCAGTGATGAAGAAGGCTATGAGAAGGCCTTTTTTTTGTTGTAGTAATTTTTTCATTTTATTTATTCATGAAAATAGCCTTCATTAAAGAAGGCTATATCAACCCTTTTTTTGATATTATTTTACGAAGACGGGGTACTTGACGGAGTATTGTAATCCATCATAAGGTAAGATGGATAGGGAAGAAACCCCTTCTTGTGGTAAGACTTTTGGGATAAACTCAGCGATGACTGCGTCTCTTTGTACCCTTTGGGTACATTCTACCATGAGAAGGTAGTGGAAGTTGCCTTTGGTTTCTGCACGGTATACGCCTGCATTCACCACCCCTTGAAGAGGCGCTTCTTCCATGGCTTTTTGAAAATCATGGCAACTTGTAGGATCCAGTTGAAAACGGCACATCACAAAATCACGGAGCCCTTCGGTTGGGACTAATGCCTCGGTGTTTTTGAGGAAAGCCACAGGATAAAAAGGCTCTAAGAAGAGGCTACTTAAGGCGACTTCTTTATAATAGGCCCACTGTTTTGTGCTTGGCATTTGGGTACGCATTTGGTCCACCGCTTCTACCGTGGAAACATTGAGATGATACAGCGTGTAGTAAGAGCGGATACCGTTGGTTTCGTTCACCATACGTCTACCAATCTGGAATTCATTTACCTTTTGTACGTAATTGTCTACTTTAAGTTCATAAAACTCATCGAAGATGCCTTCATAGAAGGGATGTACTTGATAATTAATGACCATCATAGGATTATTGAGCATACTTTTTGTCCGCAAGAGTCTTTGCGTTACCTCCATTATAGATTGATTTTATTGTAGCACGTGAAAAAAAGCTTTTCAATGACTTTATCTTGAGAATGTTGTTGATTTTTTATGAATAAAGGCCTTCTGCCACTTTTAAGCCATCGACGGCGGCGGAGAGAATCCCCCCTGCATAGCCGGCACCTTCCCCTGTGGGGTAGAGTCCCTTTATACTACTTTGATAAGTGCTGTCCCTTAAGATTTTGACGGGGGCCGAAGTCCTCGTCTCGGGAGCGGTGAGGACGGCATCTCCATGGGCGAAGCCTTTCATTTTGTTATCCAGTAGTGGGAGGGCTTCTAAGAGGGCTTTTGTAATAAAGGGAGGGAGAATGTCCCTTAGATTTGTCATGATGACGCCCGGCCTATAGCTGGGGGTGACTTTCCCCCAAGCGGTAGTGGTTTGGTTATTGAAGAAGTCTATGAGGCGCTGTGCCGGAGCGAAGTATCCTTGTTGAAAGGCTTTTTCTTCTAAGGCTTCTTGTAAGAGAATTCCTCCCAAGGCGCTTTGGTCTAAAAAATCCATAGGCGTAACGCTTACAAGGAGGGCAGCATTGGAGTTTTGTTCCATACGGCGATAGTCACTCATGCCATTGGTGACGATACGCCCTTCTTCGCTGGACGATGCCACGACGACGCCTCCCGGACACATACAAAAGGTATAGACGCTTCGCCCATCTGGTAAGTGGGTGGAGAGTTTATAATCCGCCGTTGGTAAGTGATCTGGATAATCTTTACCATACTGAATGGCATTGATGTCTTCCCGTAAATGTTCAATGCGAAGGCCCATGGAAAAAGCCTTCGGTTCCATGGCGATGCCATGGCTATGGAGCATACGGTAAGTATCCCGTGCGCTGTGGCCCGTAGCTAAGATGACCTTATCGGAAGAGAAGGTCTTACCGTCCTCTGTGAGAAGACGCAAGGTGGCGTTTTCTTCCTCGGTCATGTCAATGACTTTCGTATCGAAGTAGATTTCTCCCCCCAGCTCAAGAATGGTTTTTCTGAGATTCTCTACCATGGGGGCTAAGTAGTCGGTGCCGATATGGGGCTTGCTGTCGTATAGAATGGACGGTGGGGCACCGTGGGCCACCATTTCTTCTAAGACGTAACGCTGGCGATAATCCTTCGTGCCTGTTTGGAGTTTTCCATCGGAGAAGGTACCGGCGCCGCCTTCACCAAACTGAATATTCACTTCGGGGTTAAGCACTCCTTCTGTAAAGAAGCGATCTACCGCTTCTTTACGGCGAGCGATACAACTACCCCTTTCTAAGATGATGGGTTTTTCACCGAGGCGGGCAAGGAGTAAGGCACTGAAGATGCCCGCAGGGCCAAAACCCACAATGATGGGGCGTTTTGTGAGGGCGTGGGGAGGCACAAAGTGGTACGTTTTTTCCTGTATGATTTGACCTTGATATTTTTTGAGAAAAGGGATTTTAGCCTCTTCTAAGGGGAGGCCCCCTTTAAGGGATACATCAAAGGCGTAGAGATAATAGAGCATCGGCGCTTTGCGACTGTCTAATGATTTTTTGACACACTTGATATCTGTAATATCTGAGTGTTTTACTTTTAGTATCTTTGCAATCAAAGGCGCAAAGTCTTCAAGATCTTCCCGAGGAGGCATCTTTGTTACGGGGATTTTGATTTGGTGAAGTCGTATCATAACGATCCTTTCTGTGGGCAGATTAGGGAACTGAGCGTGAGGCTATTCGGCAGCTTCTTTGCCGGCCAGAAGGCCACTGCTGAGCGCCCACTGAATATTATAGCCACCGGTGGTACCATCCACATCGACGACTTCTCCGGCAAAATACAGCCCCTTGTAGTCTTTGCTTTGAAGGGTGCCGGGAATGAGGGCAGAAGATAGAACACCGCCCCTTGCCACTTGGGCATTTTGGTGGGGGAGAAGATCTTCTATGGGGAAGATCCAGTTTTTGAGTTTTTGTGCTAAGATTTCCCTTGTGTCATGACTGTCTTTCATTAAGACACTACAGAGTTTTAGACTTAGGATTCCTTCTAAGCCCATCATGGGAAGATCTTTGTGCTGTTCTAATAAGGCGAAGACTTCTTCTTTGCTATAAGAATCCATCAGATCAAGGGAGATGAAAGCGCCTTTTGTGTAATACCTGGAGCACGCCATAACGGCAATGCCCGAGAGGCCGTACTCGGTGAACTGTACTTCTCCTTTTTCTTGGTGGAGGATGGCTTGTCCTTTTTCGTCCATGAGAGAGACGGTGGCCTTGGCACGAATGCCCTTTAAATCCCTTTGATAACGAAAACGGCTCTTCATGGCCACCAGCACCGGGGTAAAGTCCCTTGTATCAATCTTAAGATCTTTTAGTATCGTAAGGAAATTGCCGTGGGCTCCTGGAAGATTACCGGCTCTTCCTCCTGTGGCAACGATGACACCATGGCCAAATAGCGCCTCACCGCCCTTTGACGTAACGACAAAACCATCCTGTGACGGCTCTAAAGATGCGACGGAGAAGTCGTGGATCACCTGAACGCCTTGTTCTTTAAGATGGTGGTAGAATAAGTGGCATACCGTGGCGGCGCTTTCGCTATAGGGATAGATACGCCCTTCACCATCGGCCTTTGTGAGTAAACCGAGGGAAGATAAGAAGGTAAGACTCTCCCTAAAAGACACTTTACGAAAAACCGACTCAATCAGTGCCCTATCACCGTGGTAATGGATTAGATCATCACAGCGATTGGAGAGATTACAGCGACCGTTGCCTGTGGCTAGGAGTTTTTTACCTAAGGCGCTGTTTTCTTCTAATAGAGTGACCTTTAGAGAGGGGTTTTTGATTTTTGCCATGAGGCTTGCGGCAATACCGGCAGGACCTCCGCCGATGACGATTAGTTTTTTTTCTTCTTTTTTCACCCGATTACGCTCCCTTTGATAGGTATTCATCTTTTCGTTATTGTAACATAGGTTAGGCCATGGAACAAGGGGACGAAAAAAGCGCACAATAAAGCAAAATCAACGTAAAATCCCATGGATGAATCACACAAAAATTGGGCAAACAAAAGAATTTTATTCTTTTGTTTTTTTATAAATCCTTAAGGAATAGTCACAGCAATACTTTGGTCGATTAAGGGAAAAAAACGAAGAAAATAACAGTTGAATCTAAGAAGAACTATGATAAAATAATAACTAAGCACAAAAAAAATAATAGGGAAGATTGGAGGGGAAAATAATGATTAAAAGTATCAAAAAACGAGACGGCAGAGAAGTGCCTTACGCTTTAGAAAAAATAGAAGCGGCCATCTATAAAGCCATGGAAGCCGCAGGCAGGCACGACAAAAACGCCAGTATTCTCATTGCAAAAAAAGTAGAAGAAAAACTCCTTGAGCTTTACAAGGGAGAATCTCCCGGCGTAGAAGATATTCAAGACGTCGTGGAGAATGTTCTCATGGAGAACGGCTTTGCCCACGTATCCAAAAAATACATTGTGTACCGTGCAGAGCGTAGCAAAAAAAGAGAAATGAATACCAATCTCATGCGTATTTACAATGAGATTACTTTTTCCGATGCTAAGTATAGTGACATGAAGCGAGATAATGCCAATATTGACGGTGATACCGCCATGGGGATTATGCTGAAGTACGGTTCAGAAGGTGCCAAAGATTACTATGCCAAATACGTCCTCACTACAGAGCAGATGAAAGCCATGACAGAGGGCGATATCCATATACACGACTTTGATTTTTATACTTTGACGACGACTTGTTGTCAGATTGATTTGACGAAGCTTTTTCATGGTGGGTTTTCCACCGGCCACGGCTACTTAAGGGAGCCTAACGATATCCAAAGCTACGCCGCCCTCGCTTGTATTGCCATTCAATCCAATCAGAATGATCAACACGGTGGCCAAAGCGTCCCGAATTTTGATTATGATATGGCAAAGGGTGTAGCAAAAACGTACAAAAAACTGTACCGCAAGAATTTTGTAAAAGCCATGGAATTCGCAAACCCCAATGAAGTGCTGACAGAAGAAACTTTAAAAGGGATTTACGATGAGATTGAGCAAAACAAGGGACTAAAACCTTCCCTTGAGACCGATCCTCTTTTCTTCCGTGCCGAAGAAGAAGCCCTAACGGACCTTGGATTTCAGACGGAAGCCATCCAAAGGGTCAGCCGATTTGCAACGAAGACGGCGGCGGCGGAGACCGACCGAGCCACTTTTCAGGCCATGGAAGCTTTTATTCACAACCTCAATACCATGCATAGCCGTGCCGGCGCCCAGACGCCTTTTTCCAGCATTAATTACGGTACCGATACTTCACCGGAAGGTAAAATGGCCGTCAAAAACGTTCTTTTAGCCACGGAACAAGGCCTTGGCAACGGCGAGACGCCCATCTTCCCCATACAGATTTATAAAGTGAAGGAAGGCGTAAACTACAACCCCGAAGATCCCAACTACGATACCTTCAAGCTTTCGTGCCGTGTTAGTACGAAGCGCTTATTCCCTAATTTTTCCTTTATTGATGCGCCCTTTAACTTAGCCCTCTACGAAGAAGGAAAACCGGAGACGGAAGTGGCGTACATGGGATGCAGAACAAGAGTAATGGCCAACGTCTACAACAAAGACAACTCCATTACGGCGGGCCGTGGCAATCTTAGCTTTACATCCATTAATTTACCCCGTATCGCCATTAAAGCAAACGGCAACGTAGAATGGTTCTTTGAAGAATTAGAGCGCAAGATGGCCCTCACAACAAAACAGCTCCTCGATCGTTACGATATTCAGGCCCGTAAAAAAGTCTTTAATTACCCCTTCCTCATGGGACAGGGCGTATGGATGGATTCAGAAGGCTTAGATTGGAACGATGAAGTAGGAGAAGTCTTAAAGAACGGTACCCTCTCCGTTGGTTTTATTGGCCTTGCCGAGTGCCTTAAGGCCCTCACCGGCAAACACCACGGTGAAAGCGAAGAAGCACGCAACTTAGGCCTTGATATCATCGGCTTCATGCGCAACTACTTAGACGACTTAGCAGGGGAAAAGAAGATGAATTTCTCCCTCATTGCCACACCGGCGGAAGGTCTTGCGGGACGCTTCGTGAGAATGGATGCAAAGAAGTACGGCACCATCTCCGGCGTCACCGATAAAGAGTACTATACCAATGGTTTTCATGTACCCGTTTATTACCCCATGAATGCCTTCGATAAGATTAAGGTAGAAGCACCGTACCACAATCTCACCAATGCCGGTCATATTACGTACGTAGAACTGGATGGCAATGCAGCCCACAACTTAGAAGCCTTTGAAGCTGTGGTGCGTACCATGAAAGAATCGGGCGTCGGATATGGCTCCATTAATCACCCCATAGATAGTGATCCCGTCTGCGGATACCACGGTATTATCGATGACGTGTGCCCAAAGTGCGGTCGTAAAGAAACAGATGGTCCGGCCTTTGATCGAATTCGCCGTATTACCGGTTACTTAGTGGGTACCCTCGATCGCTTTAATGATGCGAAGAGGGCAGAAGAAAGAGACCGTGTGAAGCACCATGTCTAATCCTAAAGAGGGGACAACCCTTAGGATTGCCGGCATCGTCAAAGAATCGATTACCGATGGTCCCGGCCTTCGCTATACCCTCTTTTTGCAAGGCTGTCCCCACCACTGCAAGGGATGCCACAATGAAGCAACCTGGGATTACGAAGGCGGGGAAGACGTCTTCATCGAAACCATCCTGAAAGACATCCATTGCAATCCCCTCATTAAAGGGGTTACGATAAGTGGAGGAGAGCCGATAGAGCAGTGGCAGAGCCTTTTGCCCCTTTTAACCAAGTTAAAGGCCATGGGGATGGAAGTGGCCATTTATACGGGATACACCTTTGAAGCCCTACTGGATCTTGGGATAGAAGCGCTCTTACAGGTAACCGATGTTTTGATCGATGGTCCCTTTATAGAAGAAGAGAAGACCCTCATGGTGCCCTTTAAAGGTTCGATGAATCAGCGAATCCTTCACATGGAAGAAAGCCTCAAACAGCGTAAAGCCATCGCCATGAACGATGGTCGCTGGAATCCAATACTTTAACACGCTAAAACCCCACAAGCCATTGGTTTGTGGGGTTTTTTTTAATGGATAGGACGAGTGAATAGAATGAATATATACAGTGTATTTACAGCAATCAAACAAAAAAAGAAAGTTGTACTAAATACTTATTCAATGAAGTGAAAAATCAAAGATTGTTCAAAAAAAAGTTTCAATAATAGAAAGTTATACACAGATTGGGGATAACCTGTGGATAACTGTGGAAATAAAGCAAAAAAAACGTGGAGAGGCTTTCAGTACTTATATCACCGAATAAAAAGAAGGCGAGATTATTTTAAAGGCTCATAAATCAGCATAATACTATCAAAACAAAAAATAGGAAAAAAATGCTTGCCATAATCTGGTATTTTTTTTAATTTTTGTGGACAATTTGTGGATAAGTGCCATTATACAGTGGATAACTTTGTCAAAATTTGATGAAATTTGTAAAATATTCAGTGAAACCAAAGGTATAGAGGTCATCAACACACCGTTACATAGAGTCACAGCCCTATGTGCATGAATATAAAAGAATAAATAAAAAAAAGAGTGGAAGATCAAATCCACTCAAAAACGTTTTTTTATAAAATGCATATTTCAGCAAGTGATTGCTATTTTACGCCATTGATGATGGAATACAAGCAATCCGATTCAAAAAGCAGAAGAAAATTCCTTAGCAGGGCATCTCAGGGATCATGATACCTTTTTCTAAGTAATAATTGATTGCAGTCTCCCACTCACTCATATAATTTGCAAAATAAGTTTCATCAAAGGAATGAACAATGGCTTTGCCTTCTGTAGTATAAGCGGTTTGGGTCATGGAGAGTCTTGCATCGGTGATTCCATCTGCTTCATTGACTAATTCAATATTGAGTTTCATAATGACGCCTTCTGGAGATATTTTGTACATTTCTACCACAAAATCAAGGGGCCTATGCTCTGTTACAATCCAGAGATTAGAACGAGAGGGATCACTAATGGCAGGCGTTAGAAACACACACTCATCTTCCACCACGCCACTATTAGAAAAAACGCTACGCACTTCCCATCCCGGCGTCCACTCTAATTCTAAGACTGGGCAAAGAAGCTTAAAAGTTTGTTCTCTCGTTCCTTTCCATTGTTGCATACCGGAAAAGAATGTTCTCGTTGGTTTTTCATTCATCTTGATATTTCCTCCTATTGTTTTATAGCTTGTAAATGACATTATAAACTATAAAGTTATAGACAAGTAAAGCCGTTTTATAAATTTTTTAATAAATCTTCAATCTCATCATCCCGTAGGCCCAAAAACGCTAAAAAAGCTCTGTGACTGCGGGCGTCATTTCCTTCAAAAACTTTGTGAAAAGCCATTGTCTGTTCTTCACTCATTCCGATATCATACATGGCGGCGGTAAAACTTTCTTTGTTCATCGCCGATGGTTGGTGATGCATATTCATCATTTTGAGAATGGTTTGCTGTTTGTCTTTAAGTTGTTTGATTTGTTCTTCTAATTTTAGTAGTGTATTTTCAAGGACGGTTGTATCGACGTCTTTGTGCTTTAGGATGGTTTTGATTTCTGCTAAAGATACGCCCATATTACGATACAAAACAATAGAACGCAGACGCTCCACATCGGACTCAGAATAAATTCGATACCCTGTATCGGTACGGGACGAGGGGGAGAGAAGGCCGATCTTGTCGTAGTACAAAATAGCGGTCCTTGATAATCCAAACATTTTTGAGATTTCGTTAATCTTATACGCCATATACGCTTACCTCCAGGCACTTAAAGTAGATGGTGGCTTCCTTAAACCTTTTAAAATATTGAACAAAAAAATCATAGCGGTTAATATTCATTATAAAGGAAAACAACAAAAAATATAAGGTAAAATACGAAGGGGTATTTTACCTTATATTGCAGTAAGCTGATGGAGTGTCTTTCTTTTATTCAGTTTCTAAGAATAACGATTAGATCACGTGCCACGCTTCTTGGCGGCCGTTCACAAAGTAGACTTTACCTTGTCTCACCATGATTTCTTGCTCTAACTGAATTCTCAGTTCCTTACCGCCCCAAGAGGGGATATTTGCCACGGCATAAAGTTCCATGGAGTAGCACGTATTATCGTGGACTTTGTGCTCGCCACTGAAGGGGACTGGGAGGTTTGTATCATACGTACCGAAGACGGGACCTGCTGCATGGCCGTGGTACCCGATGGGGTGACTGTAGATGGCGCCCCTGAGGCCTTCTTCTTCCATTCTTTTCACTGTTCCTAAGAGAATTTCATTGCCGGTACGACCGAGCTTAATCTCATCTCCTAAGATGTCTTGAATGCGATTACCGATTTTTAAGGCGTCCTTTAATTCTTCCGGCACATCGGTTTCACCGGCCCTTCGAACGTAAGCCATCTCCTGCTGATCACTGCAAAGGCCAAGGTACACAAGACCATAGTCGCACCATAAGATGTCGCCTTCCATGATAACGGTATCATCGGGTAAAGCGTGGGGGAATCCAAATCCTTCCCGCATAATCTGTACATTGGGAGGGAACCAAGGAGGACAGCCGAGATCTACCATGCGCTGTCTGATCCACCAGCTCACATCTTCAGCCGTCGTAATGCCCGGCGTAATGACCCTTAGACTAAAGGCGTCGTCGATAATGCTGTGGGCAATATGGCAGATGGCTTCGTAGGCGTTCATTTCTTCTTCAATTCTCGTCTCAAGCCAAGAGATGCAGGCTTCTTCCGCACTCACGACCAGGTCCATCCACTTGTCCCCTAAGGTGTTTTCTAAGCTGATAAAATCGCCGTGACCGATGCCATCCATATGGGCAGCATGGGTGGAGAAATTAACGCCAATCTTCTTTGGATTGCGCTCTTCGATGATTTGAAGGAGGCCTTGCCACTGATCTTTATTGGGAGAAGGGCAAAGGGTGAAAAATTCGTTTTCTCCAATACCGTCACGGCGCTTAATGGAGAGTTTTTCCACGGTGCCATCTTCTTTTTTG
>CAYJGI010000038.1:7578-10833 GCA_964369705.1 uncultured bacterium | reverse complement strand
GCGTAGAAGTAACTCTTCATGAGGATTTCTCCAAGCGTATTGTCGCCGGTTCCCAGTACTTCTGAAGTCACGACGATTGCTGTGCTTGGTTTTTCTTCTTCCAGCTGGGTATTTCCTGTGGTGTAAGGCTCTACATCAACAAAGAATTGATGACCCATACTGTAAGAAGCGTATTGAAAACCCATGCTTTTTACAAAGCGCTCCACATTCTGCCAAGCCACTTCATTATCTACCGTAACAATAAAACCATGTGCCATCTCACCGGATTCAATGGCTTTTTTTGTTCTGATTACCGGCTCCGGACATGCCAGTCCTTGGAGGTCTAAGATTTCTTTCATAGGATTTCCTTTCTTGTGCCCTTAAGGTAGGGGTAATTGTATAATGAACTGCCATAGGGAAGATAGTGCCGTCATGGTCGTTGAGCCGGCTACCATATCCCCTAAGAATGGAATCAGTCCGTAGAATGCACCGGACAGCATGACGATTACTGCAATAATAAGTAAACCTTTTACGATGCCAAGGACAAGTCCCGCTATTTTATCGGTCATCTTAAGAAGGGTAAGTTGGAAAAGTGTGTGGCGCAGTAAGAATAAAACCACACCGGCAAGGATCGCCACTACAATAAAAGTAATGAGATACGAAATACTGGTAAAAATCACCGGTGCCACTTCCGCCGTCAGGACAGAGGTAAGAGAGTCGGCCATAGGGCCTACAATATGATCTTGCAAAAAATTTCCCAGGAAATATTCCGAGTCCCCTGTCATCGTTCCAAGAAAAGTCAAAAAACCCTCCCCCGATTGTTGCAACTCAGGAGCTGCCGTGGGATCAAAGGCGGCGACGATGCTATCGGCACGGCCGGTAATAAAAGTTTCTGTTTGTTTTGTAATATAGTCTTTAAGCCCCCATTGTTCTAAAAGCGATGCGCTAAAAGATGAGAGTAGATTAGCACCAATGAAGCCCGCCACCAAACAAATCAGCGAAAAAGCCGACTTCAAAGCCCCTCGAATAAAGCCGTAAGCCGCTGTACCAATGAGGATGGCAAGACTGATGATATCAAATAAATTAAAAGGCATCTTTCTTTTCCCTTCTGTTCTTTTACGATGATTGTGATGTACAAATCCCATCATAATATAGAAGATTCATACAAAAAACCAGTGAATCTCTTTCAAGTTTTGTCATTATTATACCACAAAGCTTCTGTTTTTTTACCCATTCCAATGGTTTTTTTTGGCCTCTTTTGGAGTCATTGTGGCAATTTCAGCGCTACATAAATCAACGAATTGTTGATTTGTGGGATCACAGATGCAGTCAACGGATTGTTGTTTTTACGATGTTTTGTGTATAAAATCAACATTTTGTTAACTACAAAACATGAGTACTATAGTCAACATTTTGTTGATTTTTTATCAAACTTAACGTTCTGTTGATTTTTTGCTTTTTCACAATGATTCAACGTTTTGTTGATTTTTCCACTTTCTTGTAATGAATAAACAATTTGTTTAATATAAATTTTCCATTTTTTGTAAACAAATTGTTGCTTTTTGTAACGCCGTTTTGATCAACGTTTTGTTTAATTATTTGTGCCGCTGCTACAATCAACGTTTTGTTTATTTTTATAACAAAAGTCATTTTATCAACGTTTTGTTTATTTCGTGAGAAGAGCTGTAACGATTCAACGAATTGTTTATTTTCTTTTATTTTACGTTTTGGTTCAACATATTGTTTATTTGTATTGCGGCAGCTATTTTGATAAACATATTGTTTATTTCTATGGCATATGATGTATTTTTCAAAAATGGTGCTGATTTTAAATCAGGATGATTCAAAAACTTGTTTTCTTACTTTTTGACCGTTGCAATACTAAACATAATGTTGAATTGTTTTGTTTTGAATAAAAAGTGATTTTTCCAATTGGGTTGTTGCATTTTGCGCTGAATAAATCAACAATTTGTTGTTTTATTCAGGATTAAACTGCGAATATTGAAATTTTGGGGGTATTTGGCTGTTTTTTTCTTTTTTTTAACCTGTACCATTCTTTTTTTTATTTATCGCTGTTTAATTTTTGTGGTTTTTATGGTTTTAATTGGATTTTGGTGCCGTCATATCCGTGGCCGTCGTCAGTCCACCGATTCGCTGTGATAAGTAGCGACCGCTGGAGCTGATGACAGAACCCATAGCCGCCGATGTGGAAGTTATTTGCCCATCTTCCACTAAAGGCATCTGCCAAAGGGCATCATCAAAAAGTATTGTAAGGAGATCCGCTTCCAGTGAAGTATCTTTTACCGTTCCCCTTAAAGAATCTTCTAAAATAGTCGTGCCATCTACGCCCAATACTTGTAAGGCGTATGGACCACCAAATAGGTTTTGGATCCAGTTATTATCTTCATTACGGCAGACGATAACGGGGTAAGATCCACTGAAATCGCTATAGAGCACTGCGCCCTCCAGGTCCTTCTGCCAGAGATTGCTACCGGCTTTATTAAAAGCGATAACGCTTTCTTTCGTTAGTACAATCACCGTATCATCGTCGAAGTATCCATAGTCAAGAATCAATTCTTGAATGATGATGTGTCCTACAACGATGCCGTTTTCGTAGATTTCGATTTTGTTTTGTTGGATTTCTTGATTGTCTAATTGTTGCAGTGCGTATTCTTTGATGGTGGAGTGATTGTTTTGTTTGATATCCAGTCCATTGGGGTATTCCACGCCCATCTCACGCTCTAATCCTTGGCCTTCTACTGTAAAGACGTTGAAATACTGATCGCTTCCTTGCCTTACCGATGTGGCAAAGGTCGTGTCACTGATAAAGCGTACCCATTGCAATTCTCGAACCATTGCAGTGTCCCAAAGGGCCTCGCCCATTTCGTTGTAGACTTCAATGGCACCGCTTTCTGTATGGTAAAGGACAAAATGGCTTCCCTCCATATCAAAAAGGCTTCCAAGGGGGGCTTCAATCGTCTTTACGGTTACGCCTTTACTGTCTTTCACGATGAAGTCAATGTCGTTTTGTTCGATGGTATAACCACCATCGGAGACTGCCAGCAGCTCTATTCCACCATCGTCTATCAGCTGTTCTCCACCGCTTTGGGCTTGATCTCTAAAGATGTATAGCACTACCATGATGACAATGGCCAAAAGAACGTAGCGAATGATTTTTTTCTTTGGTTTTTTCTTTGGTTCTATCGGTGCTTCCTGCTCTTTTTTTTTCACAGTGTATTTTTGTTTTGTTTCTTTTTTTGCTTTTTTTTCTTTCTT
>CAYJGI010000038.1:1156-7481 GCA_964369705.1 uncultured bacterium | reverse complement strand
CCATATTATTGAGATATGTGGCATCTTCTCCATTGAGGGCAATGGCTTCTCCATAGTACTTCTCAGCTTCTTTTAGATCGCCTTTTTGGTAGTACATATTACCGATATTGCCTAATGCTTTGTAGTAAGTGGGGTCCATTTGAACCGCTTTTTCAAAATATTTAATCGCTTCTTCATAGTCTTCTTTACGGGAACAGACAACGCCTTGCTTATTCACCGCTTCTACGTTGGTAGGGTCAAGGCGGAGGACTTCTTCGTAGCACGTCCATGCATTGGTAAGTTCTCCTTGATTAATGAATTTTTCCCCTTCGGCTAATAAAAAAGCAACGGTATCTTCTTGGTTTGTTTGCAAATCGGCTGTGCCTTCCGCCGATTCTGCTTCATGATCTTGTGCTATCCCCTCTTCTTTAGAGGCTTCAAGGGGCGCAGCAAACGCTTCTTCACTGCCTGTAGCCGCCGGTGGGGCTCCCTCTTGGCTTTCGCCATCATATAATCCACTCTGGAAGTTATCTTCTGTCTTTAATGGCTCTTCTGAAAGTTCTTTTGAATCGATTTTAGTAGTAGGATTTTCTTCTTGAACCTTTTTTTCTTCATTAATGTTATTTTTTTCCATTTTTCCATTCCTTTCTAGGGGAGAATATTTATGAGGAGTAGCGCCAGTGGCGGTGCCAAAAGGAGTGCCGGGAGAAAATTAGCTACCTTGATCTTGGTGATACCCATTAGGTTCAGCCCTAGCATCAATACCATAATGCCTCCCGTTGCGCTGAGCTCCACTAGTGCCATAGGTGGCAATATCTCTTTAATCAAGACGGCAAATACGGCAAAAAAACCTTGATACAAAAAAATAGGTATGGCAGCCAACATGGCCGATGGATGTATCGATGCCGCTAGGATAATACAAGCAAAAAAGTCGATAACGCCTTTCACAATCAATGTGTCGTAGTCACCGCTAATGCCACTGTCTAATGCACCATTAATGCCCATGGAGCCAATACACATTAGGAATGTCGCCGTAACAAAAGCTTCGGTAAAACGGCTGTTATCCTTGTTCTTCTTCGAAAACCAAGCCTTCAGCCGATTGCCGAGATTCTCGATTTTTTTATCGATATCGATCCATTCTCCTATGACGGCGCCAATGGCTATGCTAACGACAACAACGACCAGTTGGGCCGATTCTAGGCCCATGGAGAGACCGATTACGATGACTGTGGCCCCTAAGCCTTGCATGATGAGTGCTTCGTATCTTTGTGAGATTCCTTTTTTGAGCAATAGCCCCACCAATCCACCTAAGAGTACCAATATACTGTTGATTGCGGGGCCAATTAGGGCTGATATCATATTCTTTATCCTTTACTTTTTTCCTTTTTTTGTTCGGTTTGATTGATAGAATCCTTTGTTCCACGTGAAACAAAACTAAAAATCACTACCCCCTGCCTCAATCAGCTCTACAATCCGCTCTAAATCATCGGGAGAGTAGTAATGAATGGCAATGGTGCCTTTATGATCCTCGTCTTTGATCTCGATTTTTGTGGCAAAGACGCTTTCCAGCTTCTCTGTTAAGGCTTTCAGGGCTCTTTCGTATTCTGCCGATGGGCCTTCTCTGTGAATGGTCGGCTTTCCTTCTTTGAGATCTTTGACTTTCTTCTCTACTTGTCTTACGCTCATATCCTTCTGAATGATTTCCGCCGCCAGTTTGACCATGGTTTTTTCATCTTCCAGCGATAATAAGGCTCTGGCATGGCCCATGGTCAGTTCTCTCTTCGCCACTTTATCTTGAATCGACTGAGGTAGTCGTAATAATCGCAGTAGGTTGGCCACATGGGGACGGCTCTTCCCCACTCGATCGGCCACTTCTTCTGTAGAGTAGCTTAGCTTGTCTATGAGTTTTTCATAGGCGACGGCTTCTTCTAAAGGATTAAGATCTTCCCGCTGAAGATTCTCTATGAGGGCAATCTCCATCATGGCTTCATCGGTCATCTCTTTAATAATTGCAGGAATCTCAATAAGCCCTGCTTTTATTGCACCACGGAATCGTCTTTCACCGGCAATGAGTTCGTATTTTTTGCCTTTTTTGCGGACTAAGATGGGCTGGATTATGCCATGAATGCGAATGCTTTCTGCCATTTCTGCAATTTTGTCTTCCAAAAAGACGGTACGGGGCTGGTACGGGTTTTCGACGATGTCTCTGAGGGCAATCATTGTTGGCCCACCGCTTCCACCGCTTACACCTTCTTCGACTTTATCTTCTACGCCAAGATCTACCCACTCAGGTTCTCTGATGAGGGCTCCTAAGCCTTTTCCAAGTCCCATTGATTTTTTATTTGCCATTTGAAATCACTTCCTTTGCTAATTGTTCGTAGGCCACGGCGCCTTTGCTTCTTTGGTCGTAGTGATAGATGGATAGGCCATGGCTCGGCGCTTCGCTAAGCCTTACATTACGGGGAATAATCGTCCGATATACTTTAGTCTTAAAGACGCTTCGCACTTCTTCCACCACTTCTGTGGAAAGATTGGTGCGAGGGTCAAACATCGTCATGACGACGCCTTCTATGGCCAGCTTACTGTTAAGACTCTTCTTAATCATTTGGATGGTGCTGACCAGTTGGCTCAGCCCCTCTAAAGCAAAAAACTCGCACTGAATGGGCATGAGGACTGAATGGGCTGCCGAAAGAGCATTCAGTGTCAGAAGACCCAAAGAAGGTGGGCAATCGATTAATATGTAGTCGTACTCCTTCATGACGGCTTCGAGGGCCCCTTTTAGGGCGTACTCCCGATTCTTTTTGGCGACCAGCTCTACTTCTGCTCCGGCAAGATCCATATTGGTGGGCAGTAAGTGGAGATATGGCACGTCTGTAGCCACAATAATGTCTTTCACGGGCATATCGCCAAGGAGTGCATCATAAACGGAAGCCTTCAGGCCGTCTTTATCCACGCCAAGTCCCGTCGTGGCATTGCCTTGGGGGTCAAAATCAATAAGAAGTACTCGCTGTTTTTCCAGTGCCATATAAACGGCTAAGTTGACAGACGTTGTCGTCTTGCCGACACCGCCCTTTTGATTTGCTATTGCAATGATTTTTGCCATTTTGTAATCCCATCTTTATCTTTTTTTTGTGATAGTTCTATTGTATCGAAATTAGTCGACAAAAGAAAGATACTTTTTTCAAAAAAAACAAAAAAAGCGTAAATATTTTACGCTTTTTCGGTATGTAAAGGCATTATCCTTGGATTTTGAGTTTGACTTCCACATTGGTGCCGGTGTTTTCTTTCGACATGGTGACTTTAATCCCCAGCTTGTTGGCCGTCTCTACTAATTTATTAATCTCATTAAGGATCAGGCGAATATCACGACTCACCACGCGAATAGAAGGTCCTCGTTCCGTTCCTTGTGCTACACCCATTCTGCTCCTTAGTTTCATCGATACAAGTTTCTCCGTATCGCTGACGGTAAGGTCACGGTCTGCTACATCCTTTAAGATGCTCTCTTGATCTTCCTTTGAGGAAAGCTTCAAGATGGCTCTGGCGTGGCGTTCTGTGAGGCCTTTTTCTTGTATGAGGCCTTTAACTTCCGGTGATAGTTTAAGGAGTCTTAGCTTATTGGCCACCGTACTCTGATTCTTCCCCATTTTCTTCGACACTTCCTGTTGCGTCATCTGAAAATCATCCATCAGCTTCTGATAACCTTCTGCTTCTTCAAAGAAGCTTAAATCTTGCCTTTGGAGGTTCTCAATGAGAGCCATGACGGCAGAATCGGTCTCCGGTGTCTCTTTGCGAACGATGGCGGGAATCTCTGTAAGGCCAGCCATCTTCGATGCTCTAAGACGTCTTTCTCCTGCGATGAGCTCGTACTGCCCTTCTTCTCGCTCAATGACGACGATGGGCTGAATTACGCCATAAACCATAATCGAATCTCTCAGCTCCAAGAGATGTTCCACTACAAACTCCTTACGGGGCTGGTTGGGGTTCGGGACAACTTTGTTAATATCAATTTTTAATAGGGTTTCGTTTTCCATGGGATGCCTCGCTTATAGGGGATTTTTGGAAGGAGTGCCTGCGTTTCTTGGATACTTCTTCGGTGTTTGTTCTTGTTTTTGAATGATGATGAGGCTTCTTGTTTCACGTGAAACAGGAAGCTGTAATACGTGGATATCGATTACCGTAGCCCTTAAGACTTTCAAGGCATTTTGTGCCTTCTTGATTTCTTCTTCATAATTATCGCCCTTCTGTGCCACGAGGATTCCGCCAACTTTCAAAAAAGGCAACGTATATTCCAGTAGTATATTCAGGGGTGCCACTGCTCGAGAGACTGTCATATCAAAGGCTTCCCGATATTTGGGATCCTTCGCCGCAATCTCTGCCCTACTCCAAACAATGTCCACCTCTTGGAGCGCTGTGGCTTTCACCGCTTCTTCCAAAAAAGCAGTTCTTTTTTTTAATGCATCGAGGAGGGTGAGCGCTATGGTGGGCTCTACAATCTTCAGGGGAATCCCCGGAAAACCTGCCCCCGTTCCCACATCGATGACCGACTTGCCTTCCATGGAGATTTTGGTAAGGACCAAGATAGAATCAACAAAATGTTTAATCGCTATTCCCTCGTCGTCTTTAATGGCGGTGAGGTTCATCTTCTCATTCCATTCTAATAGAATGTCTTTATAAGTCAGGAAGGCGTCTTCTTGCTCCTTTGTCAGGAGAAGTCCCACTTCTTGAAGGGCTGTTTGAAACGTTTTTTCATAAGCCATTATGCTTTTTCCTCCCTGTTTTTACTTTCTAAATAAATCATGAGGACCGTCACGTCGGCGGGGTTCACGCCACTTAGACCCATGGCTTGCCCCAAGGTCTCCGGGCGACTTTTTGTGAGTTTTTCCTTGGCTTCAATTCTTAGGCCTGTTATGAGGGTGTAGTCTATATCTTTAGGGAGTTTACGTCCTTGTAGCTTCTTCAGCTTTGCCCCTTGTTTGATTTGTTTATCGATGTATCCTTCGTACTTGATTTCCGTCTCTAACCATATTGCCTCTTCTTTCGACACCAAGTGGTCAAAATCCTTGAATTTTTTTAAATCATCGTAAGAAATTTGAGGTCTTTTGAGAATTTCCTGAAGACTTACGCCCCTTTGAATGGGCGCAGTTCCAAAACCTTCCAAAAGATCTAAGGTCTCGGTGCTCGGCGTAATTCGCTCTTCTTCTAAGATGGCTTTTTGTTTTAAAAGCCTTTCTTTCTTATCAATAAAAGCACAATATCCTTCTTCATCCATGGCGCCCATCAGGTAGGCTCTCTCGGTGAGGCGCATATCGGCATTATCGTGGCGCAGTAACAGGCGAAACTCCGCCCGACTCGTCAGCATACGATAAGGCTCTACGGCGCCTTTTGTAATCAGGTCATCAATCAGCACACCCATGTAAGCCTCTGAACGAGATAAGGTGAAGGGCTCTTCGCCACGATTCTTTAAAACGGCGTTGATTCCCGCAAGGAGGCCTTGCCCCGCTGCTTCTTCGTACCCCGATGTGCCGTTGATTTGGCCTGCATAATAGAGGCCTTCTATGGTCTTCGATTCATAACGCTCCGTTAGATCGGAAGATAATACATAATCGTACTCTATGGCATAGGCAGGGCGCATCATGCGGCAGCGCTCTAGCCCCTTAATAGAATGTAGCATCTTCATCTGTACATCGATGGGCAGACTACTACTTAATCCCTGTACATAAAGCTCCGCCGTATGAAGACCCTCGGGCTCAATAAAAATCTGGTGCTGAGGACGATCTTTAAAACGGACTACTTTATCTTCAATGCTGGGGCAATACCTCGGGCCAATGCCTTCGATCATGCCACTGTATAGGGGGCTTCTATGTAGATTATCTTCAATCACTTGATGGGTATCTAAATTGGTGTACGTCAAGTAGCAAGGCACTTGATGAGGTAATGAAAAACTCTTCGTACGATAAGAAAAAGGCTCAGGCTCCCTATCGCCTTCTTGTAGAATCATGGCACTAAAATCAACGGAATGTTTATCAATCCGTGGTGGCGTCCCCGTCTTAAAGCGTCCCAGGGCAATTCCTAGGTTCATCAGAGAGGCCGAGATGCCTCTGGCTTCCGTAAGGCCTGCAGGTCCCCCGTCATGGGCCCAGTCGCCAATAATAATACGGCCCTTCATGTAAGTGCCCGTGGTGAGGATAACGGCCTTTGCACCATAATAAAGTCCCGTTGCCGTCTTAAGGCCTATGATTCGGCCACCCTCTAAGACAAAATCAACCACTTCCCCCTCTTGGAGCGTGAGGTTTTCGGTGGACTCAACGATTTGTTTCATTCTTTGACTATATCTGGCTTTATCAAT
>CAYJGI010000038.1:0-1146 GCA_964369705.1 uncultured bacterium | reverse complement strand
CCTTTGCTGGTATTGAGTTTTCTTACTTGTATCATGGTTTCATCGGCGGTGAGGGCCATCTGTCCCCCTAAGGCATCAATCTCCCGCACGATTTGTCCCTTCGCCGGGCCACCGATACTGGGGTTGCAAGCCATCATGGCAATCTGATCCATGTGCATGGTAAGAAGGAGGGTTTTTTGACCCATTTTTGCCCCCATAAGGGCTGCTTCTACGCCGGCATGGCCTCCGCCCACCACAATTATATCGTAATTGTCAAAAAACATCTATTGTCCTACTTTCCAATACAAAATTGACTGAATATGGTGTCCAAGATATCGTCTTCATACGTTTCGCCAATGATTTTTCCAAGGCTTTCGTAAGCCGATTTCAAATCAATGGCAACGACTTCCGGTGGCATAAGGAGAGAAAGACCTTCCTGTGCGCTTTCTAAAGACTGTTGTGCATCCAAGATGCACTCTCCGTGGCGGGCTTTTGTAATCATGGCTTCTTGAAAAAGGCTTTCTTCGCCGTTTTGGAGGAGTTTTTCTTTTAATAGTGCTCCGAGGCCTTCGATGGAGGCTTCTTCCTTCGTTGAAAGGTGGTAGACGTCGTGAAAGGTTTTATTGATGATGGTAGCATCCATGACCTGGGGTAAATCCCCTTTGTTAATAATCGCCAGGACCTGCTTATCCTTCAGATTTTCTATAAGGGCATCGTCTTCTTCTTGTAATGGCTCTGAGCCATCCAGTAAAAACAAAACAAGCCTTGCTTCTTCCATCACCGTCTTTGATTTTTCGATGCCTAATTTTTCGACGATATCGTCGGTATCACGAATCCCTGCCGTATCAACAAGAAGGACGGGAAGTCCCCCTAAGTTTACGTATTCTTCCAAGGTGTCACGGGTGGTGCCGGGAATCTCCGTGACGATGGCACGGTCCCTTCGTAAAAGGCCGTTCATTAAAGAGGATTTGCCCACATTGGTTCGTCCCACTAAGGCCACCTTGACACCCTCTCTCAGTGCCTTGCCGTCTTGAAGTGTTGCCATGAGTTTTTGTAGTTCTTCTTTAATACCCGTGGCTTCAGCCATGGTCTCATCACTAATCTTAAGCACATCTTCTTCATCGGGAAAGTCAATGGTGGCTTCGATATTAGCTAATGTAAGAAGAA
>CAYJGI010000037.1:0-10869 GCA_964369705.1 uncultured bacterium | reverse complement strand
TGTATAGGGTTTCTAATGGTAAGCCGACCACATTAGAATAGCTTCCTTTGATTTCTTTTACGAGGGCTGCGCCTTTTCCCTGAATTCCGTAGGCTCCGGCTTTATCCAGGGGCTCTCCCGTCTCTATGTACGCCTTAAGAAGTTGTTCGTTATTATTTTTAAAAGTCACTCTGGTAAGGATCGCTTCTTGATAGTATTCTCCTTGGTGGTACAATACAATACCGGTTACGACGCTGTGGCTTTTTCCGTTTAGTTTTTGAAGCATTTGCAAGGCATTTTCCTTAGATGTTGGTTTTCCCATGATTTCTTCCCCCAGTATCACCATGGTATCGGCGCCGAGGATGGTTTCTTCTGCATATTCTTCTGCCACGGCCTTTACTTTTTTTGTGGCAATATGAAGAACCGCTTCAAACAAGCTTTTACCTTCTACGGTCTCATCCACTTCTCTTACTTCAATGCGGTGAGGAATGCCCAGTTGATCTAAGAGCTCTTTTCTTCTCGGTGATTTAGATGCAAGGAGTATAGTCTTCATCCCATTACATCCTATGATATACAAAAAATGCAATGAGTAATCCGATAATGCCTGCAATATTGAGAGAGAAAGTAAATCCAAAGGTCAAGTCCATAAAACCTAAGTGAAGGGTTGTCGGTGTCAAGCCAAAAGTCTCTCCCATAGATAGAATGGGAATCCATTCGCCGAGGAGTTGTCCGATAAAAGAACCGAGTAAAGATCCGATAAATAATAAAACCAGTAAAATTCCAAGATTTTTTGTTGATCTTCTTGCCATAATTATCTCCGTTAAAATCATAATAAAGTAGTAATAGCTTAACCTATAGTATAACATGATGGCGATTTCTATACAAGAATTATCATTTAATAATCATAGGGATAAAAAAACTTTCCCTAAAGGGAAAGTTTTAAACAAACGCTTTTTTAAAAATGTTAAGTTAGATACTCTCTTAAAAAATTAAGACCATAAAACTTCGCCCTACCGAGAATATGTCCTCTATCACCACCGGTGCTGAACTCTTTAGTTCTTAATCCTTTATTCCCATCGATGGCGACATGGATCCTGCCGGCGAAGTCTCCATCGGCATAACCTGTGATGGCAAAACCTAAATCTGTTTTGGCTTCACTTTTTATTTTTTTGGCGAGGGCCGTCGTCACTTCTTCACTGACTGCGCCATAGCGATCAACGAGATCTTGATCGATGCCCACGCGGGCTACTTTAGATTCATTTGTATAACAAACAATTGCTTCTTTCATGGCTTTTGATATGCCCTTTGTCTTCACAAGGGCAGAAGAAATCCCCCCCGCTGTAATCGACTCTGCCAGGGCAATGGAAGTGCCTGATTTAAGGAGTAGGTCGCCCACGTACAAATCAAAATCGATTTCTTCGTATGTGCTGAGCATTACGTACGCCCCAACAATCTCACGGATTTTGTTTTCTGTATCTTCGATGAGGTTTTTTGCTTCTTTCTCTGTTTTAGCCGTCACCCGTAAACTCACAAACTGATCTTTAACCAAAGGCGCAATCGTTGGATTCTCTTGCCCATCAATAAGAGGTTTTACTCTAAGCTCTAAGTCTGACTCACCGATACCGGTAAAACAAAGGGTCTTACTGAGAAGCTTCTCTCCGCTATATTTTTCAAGGTGGGGTTTGAGCTCGTTATGGAGCATAGGCAGTACTTCTTTTGGAGGCCCGGGAAGTAGCGCCACTGCTTTGCCGTTTTTTTCTACATAGACACCGAGAGCCGTTCCTTTTGGATTTCTCAATGGAAATCCACCTTCCATAATGGCTGCTTGTTTTAAGTTACTCGTCATTAAAGGACCATCAAAGGTCTCTTTAAGCCATGCAACGTGCTCTTCATCCATCACGAGGTTAAGACCCATGGCCTCTGCCACAGTCTCCTTCGTTAAATCATCGTCGGTAGGCCCAAGTCCTCCCGTAAAGATGACAATATCCGATCTTTATTGTCGCCCACCACTGTGTGATAAAATACGTTAAGTCCCAAATCTTTAAGCAGAATCGACACGTGCTGAGCATCTGTATTGGCGATTTGGCCGAGGAGTAGCTCTGTGCCTACGCCAATGACTTCACAATTCTTCATATCAAAACCTCCATAAAAGAAGCATCCCCATGGATGCCTCTTAACAATCTTTTAATAAAACATCTTTAGATTTTACAAAATAGCTCACACCGGATGTGATGGTCAGTAGGGCTGAGAGCCAAAGCAATATTTGGCCTGTGGTAATCACATTCTCATAAAAAGACAGATTCACGAGCTCCGGTGACACAATCAAAATCATGAGGGCAACCATTTGGGTGACCGTCTTTAGTTTTCCTGCCATACTAGCGGCTATGACAATCCCCTGCTCAACGGTGACAAGGCGAATGCCCGACACAATGAATTCCCTGGTGAAAATAATAAAAGGAATAAAAAGTGAAATCTCACCTAAAGCCGAGAGGCCAATGAGGGCCGCACCCACTAAGATTTTATCGGCAAGGGGATCCATGAATTTTCCAAAAGTCGATATCATATTGTATTTTCTTGCAATAAACCCATCCAAAAAATCAGTGGCCGATGCCAAAGCAAATACAATAAAAGCATAAAGCCTCATAGAAGGCCCTTCTGTAACTAAAAAAACAAGAAAAATAGGAACCAATAAAATGCGAAAGAGTGTAAGTCTATTGGCTAAATTCAAATCTCTTCCACTCCCGTCAAATCGTATTCTAAGGCACCGTAGATGCGGACCTTCGTCCGATCTCCCGGTTTTAAATTGCTAAAGTAACGGAACAAAACAGTGCCGTCAATCTGAGGCATATCACGATAAGTACGGCCTACCGCTTCATGATTGATGGGATCGACTTCTTCTACCGTAACGTCCATCAGTGCATTAATAAAAGTCTTGTTGAGTTTTAGACTGACTTTTTGCTGTGCTCTCATGATTTGGTCTAAGCGACTTCTCTTATCACTACTTGAGACTTGAGGAATCATATCGTGAGCCGGTGTACCATCTTCTTTGGAATAACGAAAAACCCCTAATCGATCAATATGACCTTCTTTTACAAATTCTTTCAGTTCTGCAAATTCTTCTGAAGTTTCTCCGGGAAAACCGACAATGACTGTGCTTCTTATGCATATTTCGGGGATTTCTTTCTTTAATTTCAAAATCACGGCACGAACATCGGTTTTTAGACCTTTTCTTCCCATTCTTTTTAGTACAGTGGAGCTAATATGTTGGATGGGAATATCAATGTATTTTAAGATTTTTTCTTCCCTTTTGATGGTTTGTATCAGTTCATCACTGATTCCATGGGGATAACAATAAATAAGGCGGATTTTGAAGTCGCCTTCTAGGGCACATAGGTTTTGTAGTAACTCAGGAAGATTTCTTCCTCCTCCTCCATCTTCTACACCATATTGTGTTAAGTCTTGACCGACTAAGATGAGTTCATTAGCCCCTTCTTGTATCAGCGCAGTGGCTTCCTTCAGGATCTCTTCTTGCGATCTTGACCGATGTCTGCCTCTGATCTTCGGGATGATACAATAAGTACAAGCATTACTACATCCGTCACTGATCTTAAGATAGGCATAATGGCTTGGTGTAATACGTCGTCTGGGTAGACCATCGGGCACGTCATCATTGATATCAAAAACAGCCTTTTGGCGACCTTCGCCTCTATCTATGGCCTTGATCATATCAATAATATGATGGTATCCCGTTGTACCCAAAAATCCATCGACTTCTGTGATTTCTTCAAATAATTCGTCGGCATAACGCTGTACTAAACATCCTGCCACGATGATTTTGAGGTCTTTGTTTTCTTCTCTTAGGCTAACAGCATCAAAAATCTGGCTGATAGACTCTTCTTTGGCATCATTAATAAATCCACAGGTATTGATTAAAATTGCATCCATTTTCGACATATTACTGCCTTCTCCATGGACGGTATAACCACGGTCTTCAAGGAGTCCGATCATTGTTTCTGTATCTGTTAGGTTTTTTGCGCAACCTAAAGAAATCAGGCCAATATTTGTTATCATGGTACCCTCACTTATTCACTGATATTAATATTGACTACCCTTGCGTTATTCCCCGTCAATGCACCAATATCTTCTCCGTTAATAATGAGAGAAATGGTTTGCGGTTTTCCTAGGTGTAGTCTGATATTTTCTTCTGCTTCAAAATCCATAGTCAAAGGTCCCCTTAAGGTCTCTTGTACCACTTCTTCTCCGTCGGTTTGTACGCTCATCCAGCAATTCTCGCCATCTGCTATGGATAATTGTAGCTCAATCCTCTCAATATTATCGACGGTAATAACACGGGCAATCTCTGCATCTTGCGTGATGACAGGAATCGGCTCTGGGTCCGGCACTGGTACAACAGGTTCGATCGGCTCTTCATCATCATCGTCTGGATCGTCATTATCCTCTTCGCCGGGGTCTACAATAGGTGGATTCTCAACATCTGTATCGGGGCTGAACCACTCATTGCTTTGAGCCACACGGAATAATAAGATCACTACAATTAACAGTAGGATCACTAACAATAGGTTGAGTAACTTACCTCTACCCATTCCCTGTTCTCTTTGTTTTTTTACTTTCACCGATGTTGCAGATGATTTTCGAGATCTGTCACCGGATCTTTCTGTGGCACCTTGTATGATGGCTTTTGTCTTGCTTTCATCATAACTCATCTCAGTCACCGCTTTATCTCCATAAAGACCTAAAGCGGTGCTTGTGTCGGCACCGACAGCTTTGCAATAAGAGCGGATATAAGCTTTTACGTATGCACGCTCAGTGGGGATCTTATCGGCTTCACCATTTTCAAGCATTTGTAAAAAACGTTTGTTTACAAAAGTTGATCTTTCGATTTCTTCGATGGATATACCCGATTGAATCCTTGCTTCTTTTAGGTATTGTCCCAATTCTTTCATTGTATCACCATTCCTTTATACTATTTTCTATATGGTTTGTCGTTGTTTTCAAATTGGTAAAAGGGACGACTTCTTTATACTCATGTTTTTTGATGCTATAGTCATAAAGCCCATCATAGTAGTGAATAAGAAGGAGCTCGATGAGTGTCTTATAGTCGTCTTTATGGAGGGCCTGTACCATGTCATCATAGACTTCTTTTTTGAGATTGCCTTTGATGTGGTTGAGTTTTTTTAATATACTCACTTGATCTGCAGTCTCTATTGTGCCCAAATATTCGTTATATATATTATTTACCCTTAAAAGTATATCGGTGTCAATAAAAATTTTGTCGCCTTTTCTTAAAGCATTGATGCACTCCTTCGGCACAAAGAGCCTGCCGATTTTTGGGCTTTCTGCTTCAACGATAAAATACGGTGATTCTTGCAATTCTTTACACCTAAGATAGAGGGATCCTTCAAAGTTTTTTTGCGTTGGTTGTTCTGCAAGTCCCATGCTACCAAAAACAGATCCTCTATGACTGGCAAGTCCTTCTAAATCAAGGACAGGAAGGCCTCTTCTTTGTAGTTCGTTCAGAATAAAAGTCTTGCCTGCGCCGGTATAACCTTGTAATGTAATGGCTTTTTTATTCAAAAACCACGTCTCAAGGATGGTCGTCACTTCTTTGCGATAAGCTTTGTATCCTCCGTCAATACGCCCGACAAAAAGATGCACAAGGGCCATATTCTCTGTCAAAAACCGACTGCGAAGGCCTCCCTTGGCACAGTAAAAGACGACTTGCTTTTTATCTTTGGTTAGGTCTTTTACCCGCTCATATATGGCAGGAAGCTTGTAGGAAGCATACTTAACGGCCAGGCCGTAGCTTTCTTCCCGGTGGGTCTTATAGAGGGTTCCGATTTCGCAATGCTCTTCATTGGTAAAGATGGGGAGATTGATGCTATGGGGAATGGATCCTTCGGCAAATTCTCCGGGCGTCCTTACATCAATGAGGTGCATTTTGTCATAATCTATGTTTTTGGCGTCAATAATCTGCATCATTTATAAATATCTTTCTTCAAATTCCGTCATCGTCATGAGGACTTCCCTTGGTTTATTCCCTTCTGATTTGGCAATAATCCCAAAGTCCGTTAATTGATCAATAATACGAGATGCTCTGGCATATCCTAACTTCAATCGTCTTTGTAGCATACTGGTGCTGGCTTGTCCCGATTCGATGATGAGTTTTGCCGCTTCATCAAAGAGTACATCTCGGTCGTCTGTTTCTGATACGGTATTTCCGCTATCACTCTTCAAGAATTCATTGAAAGTTACAGGCGCTGCGTGCTCTTCTTCAGGATTATTGAGCTTAATATAAGAGACAATTTCTTCTAATTCTTTTTCGCTGATAAAAGTCCCTTGGATTCGAATGGGTTTTTCTTCTCCCACAGGGTGAAAAAGCATATCACCGTTTCCGATGAGCTTCTCTGCGCCACCTTCGTCTAAGATGATACGGCTATCCATTTGGCTTGATACGGCAAAGCTCATTCTGGAAGGGACGTTTGATTTGATTAAGCCTGTAATAATCTTGGCAGAGGGCCTTTGGGTAGCGATGATTAAGTGAATCCCTGCGGCACGGGCCATCTGTGCCAGGCGGATAATGGCGTTTTCTACATCATTGGCTGCAACCATCATAAGGTCTGCCAATTCGTCAATAATAATGACGATGTAGGGGAGTTTTTCTACGTTATTTTCTTCTGCATAGAGGTTGTAGCTTTTGATTTCTTTACTACCCAGCTCATGGAAGAGGGTGTATCTTCTCGTCATTTCCACCACTGCCCAGTTGAGGGCTGCTAAGGCTTGCCTGCTATCGGTGACGACGGGAGAAACCAAGTGTGGAATCCCATTATACGTACTGAGCTCCACCATCTTTGGATCAATCATAATCATTTTCACATCTTCTGGCTTTGATTTATACAAAATGCCGGTAATAATACTATTAAGCCCAACACTCTTACCGGAGCCTGTAGCACCTGCAATAAGAAGATGTGGCATCTTTGTAATATCGGCTACCATGGGTTTTCCCGAGATGTCTTTGCCTAAGACTAATGGCAGAGGTGTGGGGGTGGCTTTATATTCTTTACTATCTATGACTTCTCGAATCAGAACGCCGGTGGATACTTCGTTGGGTACTTCAATTCCAATGGCACTTTTGCCGGGGATCGGTGCTTCGATACGAATGGCTTTTGCCGCCATGCGGAGGGCAATATCATTGCTGAGACCCACAATCTTACTGACTTTCACCCCTTCATCGGGCTGTAGTTCAAACCGTGTCACCGTGGGGCCTTGGTATACGGCAAGGACCTTCGCTTTAACACCAAAGCTTGCTAACGTGTTTTCTAATTGTTTTGAGCTATTTAAGATGCGCTCATTATTGACTTTGGATGCTTTATTATTCTTCATTAGAATATCCATAGTGGGAAAGATGTACGGTCTTAATTGCAAAGGTGCTTGAGGCGTGGTAGGTGCAAAGGATTCTACCTCATCATTCTTTGCCGAATCTTCTTTTATTTCGTCTCCCCGATGGATCGAGATGTCATTTTCTAATTCATGGATTTCTTCTTCTATGGGTACCACTAACGCTTTTGGCTTAGGGACTTCTTGATTCATTTCGCTTACGACTTTTTGCAGTCTTTTTTCTGCTTTTTTCTCTGCCATTTTCTCGCCGGTGGTTTTTGCAAATTCGCCAATTCCCGTCGAGATATCTTCCCTTGTTATCATGAGTATGAGTAAAGCCGATAATACGATACTAACAGCACTCACAATGGCAACGCCCAGCGTGCCGATGAGAAGTCTTAAACTCACAAAAAGAATGACACCGAAGACGCCGCCACCAAACTGCGCATTGTAAGTCTCTCTCACGAACTGAGCACTTAGGGATACATTATCCCAATCGGTGGTAAAATCAAGTAGTTCCACAGCAATGGGTATAGTAACCATTAATATAATAAAACCAATCAGCCGTTTTTTTGTAAAACGGTCTGCAAGAAGTAGTATGCTAAGTGCCATCAAAAGACCAAAAATAAGGGGTGTAGATAGACCGAATAAGCCCATCGTCAGATTAGAGACTAGAGGACCCAGTATCCCCATAAAATCTCTAAAGGCATAGGTGATGAGCCCTATGATAGAAATCACCAAAAGTATAATACCAATGGAGATGTCTTTCTTTCTTTGTTGTTCTTTTTGCTGTTTTGCCTTATCGGCTTTCGGCATTGTTTTTTTTATTGTTTTTGCCATCTTAAACTCCTATAAAACAAAGTGTAATATCAAGGTTGCCACTGCTGCAAAGGCGCAGTAATAACCGAAGTAACTGAGTCTTTCTTTTGCAAGGACTTTGAGTAAGAACTTGATTGATAGAATCCCCACAACAAAACTCACAGTAATGCCAATCAATAAATCGATGCCTACAGCACCGCTTTGCAACGTATCAATAATGTCGCCTGATTTTAATAATATGGCGCCAAATACCGCCGGCAAAGAAATAATAAACGAGAATTTCCCCGCTTCTTCTGCACTGATTCCACTTCTACTCAAAGCAAAAAGCGTGCTACCGGATCTCGAAATCCCCGGAAAAACAGCAAGACCCTGTATGATTCCCGTTAAGGCAGCGCTCTTCATGGATAGGCGCTCCATAGGGTGGCGACCCCATTTTGCTTTTTTTGTGGATAATAATAAGAATGATGTAATAAGTAACGAGATGCCCACCGTTAAGAAAGAATCGTATATTCCTTCAATGACGGTATCTAAGATAAAGCCAATAATGGCAGTGGGGATTGTGGCTACGAGAACAAGCAAAAACAGGTTTCTGCTGGGCACACTTTTATCAAAGGCTTTTTTGACGTTACCGGTACATAGATCTTTTAAGAAAGAAAAAGCTTCTTTAATGAGAGACAACACGTCTTTATAGAAGACGATGCACACTGCAAAAAAAGTGCCTAAATGGAGTCCCACTTCAAAAACAATGCCGGGCATAGTAACGTTGAGCAATTGGCCAAAAACCACTAAATGACCGGAGCTGCTAATGGGTAAAAACTCACCCATTCCCTGTAGGATTCCTAGCAGAATTAAATTAATAAAATCCATGTTTTTTTCTCCCTTTATGATGGATAGATATAAATAGGCATATATACCCATACTATTTAATCATACACTAAAAAACACCTTTAATCAAAGAAAAAAGGTGTTTTTTTGGATAAATTGGTTAAATTTTCAAAATATTCCCCGGGGCGAAGCTTTTTTTCATATAATCCATAGGATTTGTTGACAGTAGACGCTCTAGTTCTACCGTTCCGTCGTTTCTTACCCTTCCTTCACAGGGTACGCCTTCTATCATCATCACCACAGGGGCTTTAATCATGTTTTGCCCTTTAGCGATGACTTCAATGGGGATACTGGTATAATGAATCATAGTTTCACGTCCTCTTCAATCATTTTGTGCAGTTTATCGAGGGCATCTTTCAGCCCACCGATTTCGTCAATGAGGCCACTCTCCACAGCATCTTGCCCAACGACAACGGTGCCTACGTCCCTGGCTAATTCGCCAATCTTAAACATATACTCTCTGAATTTTTCCACTGTAATATGACTATGCTTCACAACAAAATTAATGACTCGATCTTGCATTTTGTCTAGGTATTCATAAGTCTGAGGGACACCGATGACCAATCCGTTGAGTCTTACGGGGTGTACCGTCATGGTAGCCGTTTCTGTAATAAAACTATGCCTTGCGCTAACGGCAATAGGCACGCCAATGCTGTGACCTCCACCAAGAACTAATGAGACCGTTGGTTTTTTCATGGAAGAAATCATCTCTGCCATAGCAAGTCCCGCTTCTACATCTCCGCCAACTGTATTGAGTATAATGAGGAGCCCTTTAATCTCGGGGCTTTCTTCTATGGCAATGAGTTGAGGGATCACGTGTTCGTACTTTGTTGTTTTGTTTTGTGGGGGTAATACGGCATGACCCTCTACTTGACCCATAATACTCAGTACATGGATATCGGAGTGAAAAGTCGGAAGTTCTAAAGTTCCGTATTCTTTTAAGTTGTTTGCTTCCTTCAATTCTTCTTTTTGATCTTCTGCGTATTCTTCATCGACGTTCATTTTTTTATATTCCATGCTTACTCCTTAATATATTTTGTATGGTGATTTCTTCTCTTTCTTTTAAATGGGCTACAATGCGTATCAATTCTTCTACTGCCGGGTACCCTTCTTCTTTGTTTTCCATCTCTATATTGGCTTTAAGACTTCCCCAAGAGAAATCAATCTCATGGATATACGTGTGTTCCATCAGGATCTCCAGGATACCACCGTAATACATCCACCGCTCATCAAAAACCTTAACGGCGTCGTGTACTCGATCCCAGTCTTCTAATAGAATGGCTTCTTTGATATCTTCTAAAGTTGTTACGAGCTCTTTCGTACCGTTCTCTACGGTGATATAAAAGACAAGTCCCATCACGACAACAAAAAGGAGTACCAGCCAAAAATAAGTACGATATCTCATCTTAATCGTCTCCTTTTTTGATCTTTTGCTTGAGCATAAAAGCATTTCTTATCGTCCAGTTCTGCATACAATATATCTTTTGGTTTTGGAAGTTTACGCCTTGCTAATTCCGATAGGAGCCAGTTGTCGTCTTTGCCAATACTTTTGAGGTTTTCTTTTTTTATTTTGCCTGCAATGATGAGGGTAATGGGTAGCGACTCTTCCGAGGCTCGGTTTTTGATATCTTCGTTGGTAACGGGCCTTTTATCACTTTTTTGTAGGATACTGATATCGCCGGTGGTTTCTAATATGGCGTAAGCAATGTTTTTGATATCGTACTCTCCCTTAAGTCTGATTTTTGCGATACAATCATCTATGGTAATAAGGGTTTCTTTAAGATTTTCTTC
>CAYJGI010000036.1:6638-11015 GCA_964369705.1 uncultured bacterium | reverse complement strand
TCCTTGGGAATTATTATTATACGTCTCTATCGATAATCATGGAGATACCTTGACCGCCACCGATACACATGCTCACTAGGCCTAATCTACCATTACGTCTTTCTAATTCGTAGATCAGTTTTGTCATTAGGACTGCGCCTGTAGCAGCGATAGGGTGACCGAGGGCAATGGCACCACCATTGACATTCACTTTGTTAATGTCTGGATTGATTTCTCTTAAGTAATAGATCACCTGACTGGCAAAAGCTTCATTGATTTCCATGAGATCCATGTCATCGATGGTGTAGCCGGTCTTCTCTAAGATTCTTCTGGTGGAGAATACGGGAGCCGTTGTGAATAATGAAGGCTCTACGCCGACAGAATCAAAGGCTACGATTTTCGCAAGGGGTTTTAAGCCTAATTCTTTTGCTTTGTCTGAGGACATTACAACGAAGGCACCGGCGCCGTCTGACATGCTGGAAGCATTACCTGCGGTAACGGTGGTTTCGCCGCCTTGTACCGTTCTTAATTTTGCTAAAGTCTCCATAGTTGTACCCGGTGTATTACATTCATCGGTATCAAAAACAATGGTTCCTTTTTTGCGATCTTTTACTTCAAGGGGTACGATCTCATCTTTGAAGGTACCGTTTTGGATGGCATTAAGGGCACGGGTCTGAGACATGAGTGCATACTCATCTTGCTCTTCCCTTGAGATGTTGTACATCTTCGCAAGAAGGTTCGCGCCATCGATCATTGAAGTATCGGAGATGGGATCTCTCATAACGAGCTGATCCATTAAAGTAGCATTACCAAGCTTGTTGCCCCAGCGGAATTTATCGGCCGGTGCGAAGAAACAGCTCTTGCTCATTTGGTCGATACCGCCGACGATTAAGCAGTCTGCTGTGTCAGACTTGATGGCTTGATAGCCATAGCCTAACGTACGTACCGCTGCACCGCAGTGCATGTTCATCGTAAATTGTGGTGTTTCGTAGGGGAAACCGGCTTCATTGGCCAGTACTCTTGTAGAGTTGGAAGAAATAAGGGCTGTCCTAAAGTTTTGACCAAAAACGAGCTCATCGACGTCGCCATAACCGACACCGGCTCTTTCCATTGCAGCTTTAATTACCGCTGCACCCATGAATTTTTCATCTGTTTTTAAGAGTGTACCACCAAGCTTACCTACGGCCAGGCGGGCAGCACTCACAATGACTGCATCTTTCATTTGATAGCCTCCATAAAATTAATCTGATTACATGACGATATCGGAAGGCAAAATTTGCACTTCCGATATCTAAAAAATGTTAACCTCTGATTAGCACTCTACGTACATTCTGAGAAGGGCGGTACACATAGCTTTACCTGTAACGTCCATTCTTAATGTTCTTGTAGCACCGCCACCGAGAGCTTCCATGCAAACAACTTGTAAGCACTCGATATTGTCTAAAGGATATACGAAAACTTCGCCTCTTACCATGTCACCAAAGAAGGCTTTCACGGATTCTGGAGTAACGGTCTTCTTCATCACAGCGTATGCATCTGTGTTTTTGGCGATTAGACCGATGTTGCTGATATCACCTTTGTCGCCGGAACGGCCATAAGCAATGTCTTTTAGTTGGATTCTCATAATTATTTAACCTCCATTACTTCGTGAGTGATTTTGATAGCTTCTCTAGGAACGAGGGTTGGCCATAAGGAGATAACGGCTCTTGGCTTAAATGGAGCACCGTAAGATGCACCGGCACCACCGATGGTCCAAATGTGGGTAGCTTCACGGCCTACTTTTAAGGCTTCTGCCATGGTGCGAGTTCTTGCAGTTACACGAAGACCTACTTCTGCGATGTCTTTATCCGGTGCAGGAGCGACATCACCGTGGAGCATGTTAACACCGATAAAGTCAATCTTTACTTCATCGGCTACAAGGTCAACGATCTCAAAACGCTTTCTAACAACTTCGGCAGCTTGAAGAGCTTTGCCGTAAGCATCAGGCCAGCTTAAGAATACGTTACCTTCAGCTTTAAAACCATCTCTAAAGCCGATTTGTACTTTTAATGTATCGGGACGCTTTCTACCGGTCATGTTAGAAAGTCTTACTTGGTCATTACCAAGATCTTCTAACTTAAGGGTTGTGAAGTCGGCGATACCGTCAGGCATAATGTAGTTTTTAGGATCGTGTACTTCGTACATAAGTTGCTCTTTGATAGACCATTGGTCTACAACACCGCCGGTGCCGGCAACTTTACGGATGATGGCAGTACCATCTTCGTAGAAGTCAGCGATAGGGAAACCGATTTCTTCAAGCTTCTCTACTTGATCCCATCTATTGAAAGAACGTGTGCAACACTCCGCGCACTCGATGGTGTGACCGATCGTAACGGCAGCACCCATAAGATCCCAGTCAAGGTTTGGATCGTCAAAAGACCAACCAAATTCATACATGATAGGACCGATATAAACGGCAGTATCAGAAACACGGCCGGCAATAACCATGTCAGCGCCGTCTTTTAAGCATTCGATGATACCGTCGCAACCAATGTATACGTTAGCAGCGATGATGTTGTCTTGGATTTTCTTGATATCTCTGTCGCCGTTGTCTAGGTTTTCGAATACCCAACCATCTTCGATTAATTTACCGATTTGTGGGAAAAGGTCGTCGCCTTCAACGATACCGACTTTGAATCCAGTAAAGCCCATGTTTTTTGCAATTTCCATGACTCTTTCCGCTGCGGCTCTAGGATTAACACCGCCGGCGTTAGTGATCATTTTGATTCCTTTTTCAACGCAGATAGGAAGTAAAGCTTCAGTCCAAGGAACGATGTCCTCGATGTATCCTTTCTTAGGATCTTTGTCTTTCATTCTTTGTAACTGAGCCATTGTTAATTCTGCCAAGTGATCGAAACCAAGATACTGAACGTCACCATGTTTTGCAACTTCAACTGCAGGTTCTAGCATATCGCCCCAAAAAGCGGAGCCAGAGCCCAAACTAACTTTTTTCATAGGTTTTAAATTCCTCCTGTAAAATTTGTTGGTTTTATAGAAATTTTTACATTACTATCATTATTATGAAACGGTGTTTTACATTCCTTAGTTATTGTAGCAATTCGCTATATAACTGTCAATACCCGTTGTAAAAAAGGGCTTAGTCTCTTTTTGCAACTACTGGATTTTTTACACAACCATGCCCTTAAGGTGCCGTCTTATGGTGCAAAGTTTTCAATTAAAATACAGCTTTTTATATTACAATTTTATTGTAACTGATACCCGCCAAAAATTCAAGGTTTGGTTTGATATTTCTATTAGATTTTTACAATAAAAATATCTATTTTTTTTATCATTCAAAAAAATAGTTTTTACATAAAAAATATAAAACTTTTACAGGATAGCGCCATCTGTTTTTCATATTTTTATACTACCTATCATATATGAAATATAAGTGAAATAATTGGCAATCGGCAATAACACCATTAAAAATGCTTACCATATAACATTATCGCACTATATTTGCAGCAAAATATTTTAATTGCTTAATAGTCATTTTGGATAAAATTATTGACTTTCATTCTCTTTTCATATAATATTTATGTATAACACGATTACTTTTTACTAATGTTAAAAGTAATTATAGTGTTGTTTATCCAAATTTTTACATACTTTTTGGATAGCCGTTTTGATCACGTACGACCGGAGCCCGTGCAAAGTCAAAACAATTTTTTTAGTACTTATACTTATATTATTTAAGGAGGAATTTATTGCATGTATACTTCGCAATGGATGATGCTCTACGGATCCTTTATCCTTATTTGGATTTATGGATTTAGTATGTATTTCTACCTTGGTAGAAAATACAAAAAATTGGATGAAAAACAAGGGGGTAATAAATAATGAGTGGTCTAGCCAGTCCTATTGCCCTAAGCGTATTTGTCGTTTATATTGTTGGTCTTTTTGCTATTACTATCTACACCTCTAAAGGCGTTCACACACAGTCTGACTTCTTAGTTGGTGGTAGAATTATCGGTTGGCTCGGAACAGCACTTTCTGCTGCTTCATCCTCTAACTCAGCCGGTACCATGATCGGTCACGCCGGTACTGCTTACCTAACAGGTTTAAGCTTCCACTGGGTATCTTTCGGTATCGCACTGATTGAGTCTACCAATATGTTCTTCTTAATGGCTCCTCGTATGAGAAACATCGCAGGTCATCGTGATATCATCACAATCCCTGACTACTACAAAGTAAGATTTAAGAAGTTAAGCGGTACCGTACAAGCGGTTTGTGCTCTTATCATCGTTTCCTTCATGATTTCTTACCTAATTGCTCAGTTCAAAGGTATGACCTTCACCATCGAAACAATCCTCGGTTGGGACTTCGCCGTTGGTGTTGTTGTTTCTGCTTTTATCGTTA
>CAYJGI010000036.1:4760-6628 GCA_964369705.1 uncultured bacterium | reverse complement strand
CACCTTTATGGGTGGTTACGTAGCCGTTGTATGGACCGACGTTATTCAAGGTATCCTTATGATGCTTGCTATGACTTTCTTACCGATCGCTATGATGATCAAAATGTCTAATGAATACGGTGGTTTCTCCGGTTCTATGGATGCCCTCGCAGCGATTGATCCTAACCTGATTATTCCTCTGAATGCCGCTATGTTCTTAGGCGTTTTAGGTACATTATTCTCAGCTTTAGGTTCTGCCGGTAACCCACACATCATCACAAGATACATCTCCGTTAAGAATAGAGACGAAGCCCGTAAAGCCGGTCTTATGACCATCGTTTTCGGTACTATCGTAGCTTACGGCGCAGTTATCGTTGGTTTCTTCGGTAGACTAGTCGTTCCTAACGTTGCTGATATCTCTAACAACGCAGAACTAATCTACTTCGAAATGGCAAGACAATTGATCCCTAGTGAGATCTTCTTAGGCCTTGTATATGCTGCGATCTTCGCTGCTATCATGTCCTCTATTGACTCTATGCTACTCGTTGTATCTTCTACCGCTGTTCGTGATATCTATCAAGGTATCATTAAGAAGGGTGCTGAGATTGATGCAGCTACCATGCTTAGAATCAACCGTCTAACCGTTGTTGCCGTTTGCTTAATCGCAATGGTTGGTACCTTCTTTGCTCCTGGTTCTATCTTCATCCTTGGTCTATTTGCTTGGACCGGTGTTGGTTGCTCCATCGGACCTCCAATCATCGCTTCACTTTGGATCACAAGAGTAAACAGCTACGGTGCTTTAGCCGGTATGATCGGTGGCGTTATCATGGCTGTATTATTCCAATTCGTTCCTGCTTTAAGCTCCATCATGTATGGTGCGCTACCTACCTTCATTTTCTCTCTCGTCGTTACGATTGTCGTATCTTATATGACACCTGCGGAAGAAGATGCTACATTGTTACACGATCTTACTATCCCACCAAACGATCTAGAAGAAAAGAAAGCAGCAGCTTAATTATTACCTATTACCAAATAGGCTCCGAAAGAGAGTGGCTCAGCCACTCTCTTTTTTTATGATTTCTTTGACAATGGAATATTTTATTTGTATAATTGATTCGATAACACTGTCACGCCTTAAAGCTTCATATCATTCTATACTTATTGATTTTAGAAGAAAGAAAGGAACGTCTATGGTACTTCAAGTCTTGCTATTATTTTTTTCTTTATTGCTTTTTATTTTGGGGCTGATGAGCGTCAGAAAATCCATGGATCCTCAGTATTATTTTACCGGAGATTACATGGAAAAAGTCGTTCGTACCGGTTTTATGCTGGGCACCACCGCCAATCAGTGGCCTTTTGTTTTTATCCTTATTATTAGTGCCTACATGAATGGGATCGGCACTTACCTCGTGGCCGTTCTCCTTTTATTCGTATCGGCGTACAACTATTTTTTTGTGGCACGAAGATTTCGTAGACAATCCACCCATATTTCTTCTACATCCATCTTTGGTTTTTTGAAATTTCGTTATCCTAAAAATAATACAATTGTGTACACGGTACTCATCTTTATCCTTTTTGCACTGCTCTATTACCTCTTATCTTTAGGCAGCTATTTTCAGTTTTTGATGACGGCTTTTGCCATCCCCAATACGGTCTTGTACACCGTGCTTTCACTCATTTTATTAGCCGCCGCCATTATGGTAGGCGGAAGCCGTTTTACCACACTGCTCCATACGCTGTCCGGTTTTTTCTTTTTGATTCTTTCCATCTTCTTAGGACTCAATGTATTGCAAGCTGCCGGTGGTTTTGAACACTTAGGAACCGTCTTCGAAAAAATTCAAAACTATGACCCCATGCTTACTCAATTTTCTTCGATTTTTCAAAGCGAC
>CAYJGI010000036.1:2849-4750 GCA_964369705.1 uncultured bacterium | reverse complement strand
TGTGTCCTCGTCTATTTAGGCAATCCCTTAATGATTCCCCACTATCTGTCCGTTAAAGAAAGCGAAAAAGCCTTCAAACAGTCCTCCATCATTGCACTCCTTCTTCAAGGTGCCATCACTTTTGGTGCTGTTACCATCGGTTTTATGGCAAGGCTACTGATCCCCAATCCTTACTTATTAACGAACCGTGATTCTTCCTACGTATTACCGGATCTCATTGACTTCTTATATAGTAATAATCACGCAGTGGCCAGCGTCTTAATCCTTGCATTGTTTGTGACGCGCCTCGGTAACATTGCCGCTGTCATTTGGAATATGATGAAGATGATGGAGGTGGGACGCTTCCGCGTCACCGCAAATCCAAGCAAAAAAACGGCACTATTTGGCCGTGGTATCGTCCTTCTCCTCACATTGATACTTGGCATTGGAACGCTGTTCTTTTCCCATCTTTTTCCCATTTCTACGGGGACCGTCTGGATTCTATTCGGGGCCTGTCTTTGCATGGTTTTATCGGCCATCCACCGATAAACTTGTCCAAAACGGTTTTAACACAATTATAAAACAAAAAAAGCAACTCCAACTTGGAGTTGCTTTTTGTTATTTATGCGTCTTCAGAAATAATGAGATGATCTTCTTCTGCCATTTGTTTTGCTGTTTCGCTGGCTTCAAGAATGGTCTCAATATACTGCCAAAGCTCTTCTTTTCCTTGGCCCGTCATTTTACTGAATTTGATGAGGCCCTTTTCTTTTGGGAGAGAGAGTTCTTCTCGAATGACTTTAAGGGACTTGATTTGGTCGTTTTTTCCTATTTTGTCGCTCTTATTGGCGACTACGACGGCAGGTCTACCCATAAAGTCAATCCACTGTTCCATATTAACATCTTCTTTGCTGGGCTTATGGCGAATATCCACCAATTGGATAATGGCTTTTAAATTTTCCCTTCTGGTGAGGTAAAAATCAATAAATTGCCTCCAAGTGGCTTTTTCTGTTTTACTGACACTGGCAAAGCCATAACCCGGTAAATCCACTAAGCGAAAAGCACCGTTGATTTCATAAAAATTAATGGTCCTTGTCTTCCCCGGTGTGGAGCTCGTCTTCGCCAAACTCCTACGATTAAGTAGTGTGTTGATGGTAGATGATTTTCCAATATTGGATCTTCCCACAAAGGCAATTTCCGGTAAATCATCGTCGGGATATTGTCCCTCCCCTACGGCACTAATGATAAACTTGGCGTCTATAATGATCATTTGTTTTCTCCATGAGAGCGACATCCAGTACTTCTTTGACTTTTGAGACGATATGGAAAGTCAGTTTTTTCTTAACATTTTGAGGGATTTCTTCCAAGTCTTTGCGGTTTTCTTCGGGAATCACCACGTGGGTAATACCGGCTCTATGGGCGGCAAGGGCCTTTTCTTTAAGCCCGCCGATGGGAAGCACTCTACCGGCTAAGGTAATCTCTCCCGTCATGGCCAGGTCATTGCGTACCGGTTTTTTTGTTAGGGCGCTCATAATGGCTGTAGCCATTGTGATACCTGCCGATGGACCATCCTTCGGAATCGCCCCTTCAGGGACGTGGATATGAATATCGGTATTATAGAAAAAATCATCGGTCAAGTCAAAATCGCCACCTATGCTTCTTACGTAACTTAAAGCAGCTTTCGCCGATTCTTGCATCACTGAGCCCAGTTGACCTGTAAGCTGTAGATTGCCTTTTCCGGGGAAAGTGGCCACTTCAATCGGCAGAACATCGCCACCAACCTGGGTCCAAGCAAGACCCATGGCAAGGCCTACCAGAGGCGCTTCTTCTTGGAGTCCGTATTTATAACGCTTCCCACCCAAAAAGTTTTCTAGGTTTTGGATGGTAATCCTTACGTGTTTTGCATTCTTTTGTACCACACGACG
>CAYJGI010000036.1:298-2839 GCA_964369705.1 uncultured bacterium | reverse complement strand
GACGGGTGGCTTTTCTGAGTACTTGCTGAATTTGGCGCTCTAATTCACGGACGCCGGACTCCCTCGTATAAGACCTAATGATCTCACGAATCGTCCCTTCACTTAACGTGATTTGCTCCGCCTTCAATCCATGCTCCAAAAGAGCTTTCGGTAGCAAGTATTTGATGGCTATTTGTAATTTTTCTTCTTCGGTATATCCGCTGATTTGTATCGTCTCCATACGATCTAAGAGGGGCTTAGGGATGGTATGGGTTGTATTGGCCGTCGTAATAAAAAGGACTTTACTGAGGTCAAAGGGTAGTTCTACAAAATTATCACTAAAAGTTCCGTTCTGAGCGGGATCTAGTACTTCAAGGAGCGCACTTGCAGGGTCTCCCTTGAAATCGGAGTTGAGCTTATCGATTTCGTCCAGTAAGAAGACGGGATTACCGGTACCAACCGACTTAATTCCTTGAATAATACGGCCGGGCATAGCGCCAACATACGTCTTACGATGACCTCTAACCTCTGCTTCATCACGCATTCCTCCTAAAGACATGCGGACAAACTTACGATCCATTGCCCTTGCCACAGACTGAGCCAGCGATGTTTTACCCACACCCGGTGGACCCACAAGGCAAAGGATTGGGCCTTTCATATCATCTTTGATTTTGCGGATGCTGAGGTATTCTAAGATTCTTTCTTTGACTTTCGTGAGGCCATAGTGGTCCTCGTTGAGAATTTGTTCTGCGATATTAAGATCCAAAACGTCTTTGGAGAGTTTTTTGTAAGGTAAGTCTAATACCACATCGATGTAATTCCTAAGTACAAAATACTCCGCCATGTAGGGGGGCATTTTTTTAAGCTTTTTGTATTCACTTCTCAGTCTATCTTTGACTTCTTTTGGGCACTGTTTTTTTTCTATTTTTTCTTTTAGTTGCCTGAGTTCATCGGCTTCTTCTTCATCTTCGCCCAGTTCTTTTTGGATGACTTTGATTTGTTCTTTGAGATAATATTCTTTTTGATTTTTTTCAATTTGTTTTTTCACTTGGTAGACGATTTTTTTCTCTACGCCACTGATCTCCAGTTCTCGATTGAGTAAAGCGATGAGAAGTTCCATTCGTTTTACCACATCAAAAGACTCCAAAACATCTTGCTTATTCTGTAATTTTACAGGCAGAATCGCAGCAATATTATCGCAAATCATGCTGTAATCCTCTAGGTCTAAGATGGATAAAACCGACTCCGGGCTTATCTTTTTGCTGACTCTGGCATACTCTTCAAAAACTTCTGTAAGGACACGAAGCAGAGCATCCAGTTCCACAGAGTCTTCCGGTATCGGCTCATCATAAGCCATATAATCAGCCATTAAAGTATCTTGTTCTAATTGCACATCAAGAAGGGTTGCACGAAATAAGCCTTCTACTAAGATACGCACACTACGATCGGGTAGCTTTAGCATCTGTTTGATCCTGGCTACGGTTCCTACTTGATATAAATCTTCTTCCTGCGGATCATCGATAACCGCTTGTCTTTGTGCCACGAGAAAGATTCTTTCATCTTGTTCCATGGCAACTTCTAAGGCTTTGACGGATTTTTCTCTTCCCACATCAAAGTGTAAGACAAGCTCCGGATACACAAGGAGCCCTCTTAAAGCGAGAAGTGGGATTTTATACCCTTTTTCACGGGCTTGCTCCACGACCTCTTCATTGGTATTCGATTCTATAGATTGCTGCTCATTTGTTGTTTCTTCTACTGCATCTATAGACGCTAAATCTTTTATATTTTTTTCTACCATTTTTTCACCTCCAGGCTAAGAATATTTGCATCTTAGCCTTTATATTCTACAGAAAAACATGGTTTTTGTCAAATTTTACTGAGGGATCGCATCTGCAGTCAAAATAGCCGTCTGTGATTCAAAAGGACCTTGCTCCAAAGCAAAATCCCCTTGTCCAAAGACGAATGCCAACACTTCATCCAGTCGATCCATAGCGATGACACTGTCCTTAGGTATGGTCTTACTGACTTCATCCATATTGGCCTTAGGAATAATCACACGATCTACGCCAAGGGCGATTGCTGCTTCCACTTTTGCTTTTACACCGCCTACCGGTAACACCCTCCCTCTTACAGAGATTTCGCCCGTCATGGCAATCTTATTGGGTACGGGAATATTCATAATGGCGGAATAAATTGCCGTAGCCATGGCAATCCCCGCAGAAGGTCCGTCAACGGGTGTTCCACCGGGGAAATTCACATAAATATCGTACCCATCAATGGGCAAATCAAAAGTCTTCCTGAGAGCCACAATGGCGTTTTGCAGTGATCCTATCGCCATGGATTTTCTTTTTCTTTTACCGCCTTTGATTTCCAGTTCTTCCTCTTCTACAATACCACTATAGTGAATAATCCCCTTATCACCCACTCTTCTCTCTGCCGTTACTTCAACTTCTATGAGTTTTCCAATATTGGTGCCGTACACTGCAAGACCGTTGACGATACCCACTTCCGGCCTACTACCAATGCTCGGCTCATGATGGAGGGTATAGTGGCTGTTTTCTG
>CAYJGI010000036.1:0-264 GCA_964369705.1 uncultured bacterium | reverse complement strand
CACGTCTTCTACGGTGATTTGCTCGCGATTCTCATTGAGTGCAACACCGGTTGCAATCTGAACTAAGTTCACAATCTCACGACCGTTTTTTGCGTATTTTGCAATGAGTGTCAGGGCCTCTTCTTCGGCCCTTAGATTGCATTTTTCTACTGTTTTTTGTGCAATATCTTTAAGTTGCCTTTGGGTAAGGGGTTTGAAAAAAACCTCAACACACCGTGATCTTATAGCAGGAACCATTTCCTCCGGACTCCTTGTGGTCGCAGC
>CAYJGI010000035.1:0-11041 GCA_964369705.1 uncultured bacterium | reverse complement strand
AGGGAGAATCAATAAAAACGCCCTCCCCTAAAGCCCCTTCATACAAAAAGCCCCTTCATACAAAAAGCCCCTCTTCCAAGTGGAAGGGGGGCTTTGTTTCGATTTATGCATCTTTCAAAAAAGTAAGTTTGACGGTTTTGGTAAGGACATCGGTATAAGTAAACGTCAATTAACGGCCTTCTGGACCGTCTGCTCTGACGGTGAATATGCTGGGATAGAGTTCTTCTAATCTGCCCACACAGGAGAATGTTTTCTTACGGCTACCGCTGGCTTCAATGAGGACTTTTTGACCTTTGTAGAGAGCCATGGCGCTTTTAATGGTACCCATATCTTTAACGTTTTCCATTTTGCACCTTCTTTCCATCTATAGTATACCATAAAAAAGGAGAGAGTGCAAATAAGAAATTTTATCAAATTTCTTGCCCGATGTCAATATTTTTTTACAATTTATGACCTATTGTACGGCAAAGTTGTCTCTGCCGTAAGCATATATCTTGAGAGAATACCACCTTCTCCCATAAATCAAGACAGCATTGACCTTTGCTTCCATCGATGATATAATTCCAATATTGAAACTATTTGAAAAGAGGATCCTATGAGAGAAGCCTATTTTAAGTTTATGAGTGCCGTAGATATCGACTGTTATAGAAGTATTCGTGAAAGCGACTTAGGTCATACGTTATCATACGCCGATATTTTGCAATTATTTATTATTAATCACAAGCAGAATATGACGGTAAGCGAATTGGCCCATCGGCTTAATCTTTCTCGCCCTGCCACCACCCAAAAAATCGGCGAACTTGCCCAAAAAGGGCTGGTGATAAAAACACAATCAACGGAAGATAAGAGGATCACCTATCTCTCTATTTCCCCTCATTTGATTGAAAATAGCCAAGACACAAAGTCTGCTACTCTGATGGATGCAGTGGATCAAGCGTTTTCCGTGGATCAAAAAGCTGTTTTTGCAACAATACTCAATTTTATGGCAGATTACTTATTGGAGGAATCATGAGAGACGAATTTATTACAGTCACAGGCGCAAGAGAAAATAATCTTAAAAACATCTCAGTAACCATACCAAAATACAAGCTGGTGGCCTTAACCGGAGTATCGGGCAGTGGCAAAAGCAGTTTTGCCATGGATATCTTACAAAAAGAGTGTAGCAGGCAGTATTTGGAGTCCATGGGCATGGTGACAGACGGCCTGAACAAACCGCAAGTGGATCGTATTGTTGGACTTTCACCTTCCATCTCTGTGGGTCAAAGGGTTCTTTCAAAAAACCCCCGTTCAACCGTTGGTACCTATACAGAAATACTGACTTATCTTCGCATACTGTACGCCAAGCTTGCAACAAGAATTTGTCCAAATTGCCAAGGCAAAATCCCACCGATCTTTCAGGCCGATGACGAGATTGGCTTTACCAACACCGCCTGTCCCCATTGCAAAATAATACTCCCTCACCTCAGTATGGCCAGTTTTTCTTTTAATAAAACGGAGGGGGCTTGTCCAAAATGTAGTGGCATCGGCGTCGTCAAGGAAGTAGCTTTAGAAAAACTCATCGACAAAAACCTCACAATCAAAGAAGGTGCCATCAAAATTTGGGGCAACGAGGTTTTTTGGGAGCATTATTCAGCCGTTCATGAGGCCTGTGGTAAGCATTATGGATTTACTTTCGATATTTCTAAACCCATTAAAGACTACAGCGAACTAGAGATGTTGGTGCTTCTTGATGGTGTAGATTGCAAGGCTTTTAAAAAGAGATTCCACAATATCAAAAAACCAAAGCGTGTCATGGATGGTTATGTTGAGGGACTTCGAACTTTTGTGAACAAAAAAGTCATGGAATCTGCCACAAAAAAAATCGCAAACCCCATTATTGCAAAAGCCATCAGTAGTATGCCTTGTGATGAATGTGGGGGGAGCAGACTTGGTTTTGATGGCAGAACAGCCATGCTGAACAAAAAAACGATCACAGAAATCAGCACTTATTCAATGGTGTCACTTGTTGCTTTTTTGGAAGATACACGACTTTCTTTATCTCCATTGGCCCAAGGAATCGCCACTGTGGTAATAGACGATATGCTAAAACGTGTCAATGGCATTATTAAAATCGGTTTGGAGTATCTTTCTATTAATCGCCCCGTTTCCACGCTTTCCGGTGGCGAAAGCCAAAGGATCCGACTGGCAAGTATTTTACAAAGCGGACTGACCGGCGTACTATACGTGTTGGACGAGCCCACCACAGGACTGCACGCCAGAGATACATCGCTACTACTCAAAGCCATCAAAAAACTCCGTGATCTCGGCAATACCGTGATTGTGATAGAGCATGATATGGATTTTGTAAAAGCTTGTGACTATGTCATCGATTTTGGTGTAGGTGCCGGCTTACTGGGTGGAGAGATTGTGGCCAGTGGCACGGTATCTGAAGTTTTGCAAAGCAAAGAATCAAAAACGGCACAATATTTGCGTAACAAAAAAACCAAACCACACCACCATGGGATAAAAGCAAATAAATGGATGGAGATTACCCATGCCACTGCCCACAACTTGAAGAATATCTCAATCAATATTCCCCTGGGGCAACTTGTTTCTTTTGCGGGAGTATCCGGTAGCGGTAAAAGCAGCCTTGTTTTTGATGTTATTGAGCAAAGAAAAAATGCAAAAAGCATTAAAGGATTTGAGTATATTTCTCAAGTGATAAAAATCGATCAAAGCCCCATCGGTCGACAAAGCCGCAGCAATATTGCAACTTATACCGAAGTTTTTACCTTGATTAGATCGCTTTTTTCTGCCCAATCACAAGCAAAACAACTGCAACTTAAGCCTGCTGATTTTTCTTTTAATCTCAAGGGAGGACGCTGCGAAAAATGCGAGGGCCTTGGTGTTATTGCCCTTGATATGCAGTTTTTGGATGATGTTGAGGTTGTTTGCCCCCTTTGCAAAGGCCAGCGATTCAACAAAAAAGTGTTGTCTGTAACGTATCATGGCAAAAACATTTCCGATGTTCTCAACATGACAGTACATGAAAATTTAGCGTTTTTTAAAGATCATAAAGAAATATACAAAAAACTGGACGTCATTGACGAAGTCGGTCTCTCATACCTCACACTGGGACAATCGACAACCACCCTTTCAGGGGGCGAATGCCAAAGACTTAAGCTGTCGAAAGAACTGGCAAAAGGAAGTAGCGGTCACACATTATATCTGTTGGACGAGCCCACCACAGGACTGCACCCTTGGGACAGCGAAAAACTCTTGGCACTCCTTCAAAAATTAGTCTTGCAAAACAACTCCGTATTTGTGATCGAACATCATACAGGAGTCTTAGCAAAAAGCGATTATATTGTGGAGCTTGGGCCACTGGGTGGTGATCAAGGTGGCGAAATTATTGCCAAAGGCACACCTTTTGAGGTTTCTCTCAGTGATGATAGTATGACCGGTAAATACTTATAAATATTAAAAGGCTGGAACCTGTTGCACACAGTTTTCCAGCCTTTTTTTATCATTTCTTTATTGTACGATAAAGCTACCTATATCAGAATCCTACAACAAGGCAATGGCCATGGTGCGCGCGGTTTTGTTCGTTTTATATCTGTTTGCCTTTTCATGGCTTTTTTTGAGTCATTGTCATTGATGATTTTGATCGGTCTTAATCCATCACCCCATTGACCATACACCACTAACCAAACAACACTTGTGCTTTTTGCATATTTTCTCTTATTTTTACGCCAAAAGGACAGCTCGGCTCGCATTTGCCACACATGATACAATGGCTTGCATTTGTTTTGAGAGATGAGTAGTGATTGCGAACACTGTCTGGAACGCTGTTTTGCTGTAAAGCCAAGTCTAAGTATTTTGTTACTGATGCAATATCGATTTGAGATGGACATGGCTGACAATGATTACAATACATGCATCTACCGGTCATTACCACTTCTTTACCACTCATGAAAATATGTGTGTATTCCCGCTCTTTAGGCGATACATCATAATATCGAACGGCTTCTTCTACTTGTTTTGGATGATCACATCCAATCAGCACCACTTTCACGCCACTTCTATCCAAACAATATTGAATACATTGGGGAACCGTCATGGCCACGCCAAAGGGTGAGCTTTGTTCGCTCAGTAAGCTGCCGGCGCCCAGTGCTTTCATAACGGTAATTGCAATCTCTAAGTTTTCGCAGGCAGTATAGAGTTTTTGTCTTTCTTCATCAACGGTTAAGCCACGTTCGTCAAAGCCTTTGTATTCTATTAATTCATAGATATCGGTATCGGCATGCTCCATATCGTACGCCGGATTGATGCTAAACATAAGAACATCAATAAGACCGCTTTCTACGGCTTTTAGCGCAATTTTGGGATTGTGGGAGCTGAGTCCTATGTGCTTGATCTGCCCTTTTTGCTTTAATTCTTTGGCATATTCGATGATCTCCGTTTCAAAAACTGCGGCATAATCTTCTTCGCTGTCTACGTAGTGTATCATGCCAATTTCAATGGATTCCGTATTGAGTCTTTGGAGTAAATCGTCAAAGGAGGCTTTTGTTTTTTCTATATCACGGGTTCTGCTATATTGTTCATCTTCAAAAACAGTACATAAATGCCCCTGTATCACAAATCGATCTCGTCGGCCTTTTAAGGCCTTTCCGATAATATCCCTTGTCGGCGCTTGTGGCATAAATATATCAATAAAATTCATGCCCACTTCTAAAGCTTTGTCGATAATGGATTTTGCTTCGTCTTCCGTCTTATCATTAAACCATTCGCCCCCCAGTCCCACTTCTGATACTTTGATACCGGTTCTTCCCAGTGTTCTGTATTGCATAAGCGCCCTCCTGTATTTAGATCATAATTAAAAATAGCTTACAACAATAGATCCTCCCCACAGACTTTGTCACTATGGGTACTTTATTGTTTTGTTTTTAATATTATAATAATTACTATTACAGTAATTATTATAATATTATGCCTTCCTATCGTCAATAAGGTACTTTTGTTGCCATTAGTGAAAAATAGGTGCCTCACATGGCATAGGTGGGCGATTTAGTTTCTTTATGGGCGTGTTGTTGGCGCTTGTCAAGTGTCTATAATTTTTTTTTAAGTATTGCTTGACAATGAAAAATAGTTCGTTTAATATAGTTAGTATAAAGTAGTTAGTTTAATATATCTATTATGATGATTATATCAAGGAGTACAAAAATGGCCGGAAAACTAATCAAAGCACTCAACAAAATAACACACGATACTGCACTATATGAGCTGAAGCGCCTTTATTCCCACGATAAAAAAAGCGCCCTTTCGTACCATGACACCCTTTACCTGAATATCATTGAGGCACATCCTAATCAATATACTTCTTCCCAAATTGCCGATTTGCTAAAAATCACCCGCCCATCGGTGACAGAAAAAATCAATCAACTTTGCAAAAAAGGATATATTTTACGAACACAAAGCCAACATGACAAGCGCGTGTTTTTTCTCTCTATCAATCCCAATAGTCCAAAAGACTACGAAACCACAGCAAGTTATGAAGATGAAATAGAGCGCTGCGTGTTAAAAAAATTTGGAGAAGAAAAAGTCGACGTGCTGTGTGAAATGATTGAATACTTATCGGATTTATTGTGCGAAAGCATCGTTGAGAACAAAGACAATGTGTAGCCCCTTAGCAAAAAACTTTAATATGGCACAGCTTTTAAAATACACGCTTCCCAGTATGGCGATGATGCTATTTATGTCCACTTACTCCATTATTGACGGTGTTTTTGTCTCCACCTATGTTGGTGAAAGCGCTTTAGCCGCCGTTAATTTAGTCATGCCACTCCTTGGTATTGTCATGGCAGTGGGTCTGATGTTTGCTACCGGTGGCAATGCAGTCATAGCAAAACTCTTAGGACAGAACAATCCACAAGAAGCACGGGAGTTTTTGACGGTTATTTATATCATCGGTGCAGTGCTGGGTGGACTGCTTACAGCAATCGTTGTCGCTTTTCCGGACGAACTGCTCCATATGCTAAATGTCAGTGACAATCTATTTCACCTGGCAAAAGATTATTTGTTGGGATTGGCCGGTTTTCTGATTCCCATATTTTTCATGGCATTTATTCAATCCTTTATGGTAACGGCGGGACATCCCCTATTGGGATTGATACTTAGTCTTGCCGGTGGTATCACCAACATCGTTCTGGATTATATCCTCATTTCTCCTAATTTATTGAACATGGGCATCGCCGGTGCCGGTCTTGCAACGGGTATCGGGTATGCACTTCCCGGCGTCATTGGTTTTTTCTATTTTATATGTAATAGAAAATGTATTCTTCATTTTGTTAAGCCTAAACTAAGAATAAAAGTACTGGGACAAAGTATGTTTAATGGCTCATCAGAGCTTGTCGGATCCCTTGCCACATCCATCACCACTTTAATGTTTAATTTTATTTTAATGAGCATGGTAGGCGATGCCGGTGTTGCGGCCATTAGTGTTATCCTCTACATCCAAATGTTTCAAAACGCCCTATATACCGGCTATACTTTAGGGGTGTCACCAATTATTGCCTATAAGTACGGCGAAGAAAATCATCTTGGCTTACGCAAAGTAATCGCACAAAGCTTTCAGGTGATTGCCGTCGCCTCTATGCTCGTCATTGTACTCACTCTGCTCTTTTCCAGTGAGGCCGTTGGGATTTTCATTGCCAAAGATAGCCCCACCTTCGAGATGGCAAAAACCGGTCTTCTGCTGTTTTTACCTGCTTACTTGTTTATGGGATTCAATATTTTTTTCTCGGCGATGTTTACCTCTTTGTCCGATGGCAAAGTATCGGCCATTATATCGGTCTTAAGGAGTTTGGTTTTTATTGTAATAGCACTCCTAATCTTGCCACAGTTATGGCGACTTAACGGCGTATGGCTTGCCGTGCCCATTGCAGAATTATTGGCCATTATCGTATCTTGTGCCCTATACAAAAAAAATCAATCACGCTATCAATATTAGCAAAAAGGATGAGACTATGAATTTAACAGAAAAAAACTTATCAAGTAGGCTTTCTAACTATCAAGAAATTTGTCAATGGATGAAAAGAGTCTTTCCCAAAGAAGAGCTCATGCCCATGTGGCTCATAAAATTATTAATACTAAAGAAAAACTACAATTTTAAAGTCTATTACCATGGTCCTTTATTTGTAGGGATTTTGTTTACCATTCAGAGTGAAGATACTGTATTCGTCTTTTATATTGCAGTCAATGACAAGATCCATTCAAAGGGATACGGTTCGGAATTGCTTCGAGTATTATTTAATCAATTTCCCGATAAATCGGTGACGCTTTTTATCGAAACAGTTAGCGATAAAGAAGCCCTCAACTATGACCAAAGAATAAAAAGGCTGGCTTTTTATGAGCGAAACGGGTTTGTACATACAAAGATAGAGGCGGGCTTTAAAAAACCCTTCGTTGATATTTTATCAACGGATAAAGATTTCGATGTAGTCAAAGCAAAAAAACTGATGAGATTTTTCCCTATGAAAATATTTGTTCCTCAAAGGGACAGCAATGCTATCACAGATGGAGACTCTTATGATGGATAATATCTGTATCAAAAAAATCTTAAAGGATGAGATGCATACCCTCACAGGTCTTACAGTACATGACCATCAGAGTCATTTTATAGAGTCTTCGGCGGATTGTGTTAACGATGCAAAAAACAATGCCTATCATATCAAATGGAATTTCTATGGGATCTTTGAAAAAGATCCATTAATTGGCTTTGCCATGCATGGCAAGAGTAGGTTTTTGTTTTTTTCTCAAGTATGGCTTGATCGCTTTATGCTTGATAAAAAGCATCAAGGCAAAGGCTACGGAAAAAAATCTCTGGCGCTGATTCTTCAAAAAATGTATCAAGATTATGGCTGTCACAAAATATACCTGTCTGTCCACGAAGATAATACTTTGGCCATTTTGCTTTATGAGAAATTAGGATTTAAAAAAACGCCCTTTAAAGATCCAAAGGGCGAGCGTATTTTTACACGAAGGAATTAAATCACAGGAACCCTGTGCCTTGCTTCTATGGCCACAGGGTTCTTTTTTTGTTTTTTTGATTTATGTTCATTAGACGATTATGAATTACTCTCTCTTTTGATGGTGGATCGTTCTTCCACAAAGGGGCTTTGGGGGATTCCTCGCCTTAATTTGCCTTTGGTTTCGATGCCACCGATGCCACGAATCCCCGTAACCGTCCCTGAGATCACATCCATTAAGCTAACCATCTCGCTGGCCGGCGTATAGGCAATTTCCTCTACCACAAGAAGGGGGTCTAAAGTATGGATAAAGACACGATAGGGAGAGCTGGCAAAATTAGCCCCCGCTTCCATTAAGGCTTCAAAGTTGGATTGACAGGCACCGGCAAAGATGACGAGGTCGTCCATGGAGGGAATGATCCTTCTTGCTTCTTTCACCGCTTCAATATAGTAGTACGAGTGGGAGTAGTTGATGGGATTACTGAGATTGCTTGATTTTTTGTTCATATTATCGTGACCCGTCAAGACTAAGATGTCCGGCGAGTATTTTTTGATGAGGGATTGCACCATGCGGGGCTGGTTTTTTTCCGGTACATAAAAACCAACTGCAGGTAGGCCCAGTTTTTCGTAGTTTTCCATACAGACTTTGAGGTAATTGCTATCGCCATCTAAGTGGAGGATTTTTGACATTTTGATAAAACCGGGATCTTCTTTGCGGGTGGGATCCCTTCGGTACGTCTTTTTGGGAGAGTAGAGTTTTTCTTCTCCTCGGCGACGGGATGCACTCATGTACGCACTGACTGTCGTTTCTGTTTCTAGTTTTAAGTCACTGATCGGTCCATCGGCGATGAGCCTAATATCAATGCCAAGGAGTAGGGCTATGCCTTGTGTATTAATTGAAATCACGCGAAACAAGATATCATTTTGGTATGAATATCGACTGACAATATCTCCAATTTGTATCACCCAATCACCTCTTTCTCATTATAGTATGATTGGCGCTTTCATGTCGTGAGGACTTTTTGTCCTCTTTTTTTTGTATGCATAATCGGCGCCTTCTCTGCTTATACTGTCCCTAAGGAGTGATTATACTGAAAATTATAAAAAACACAGTGCTACTCATTATGGGCTTTGGGATTACCTTTTCGCTACTCTTTGGAGGAATCCCGGCATTAGAGATGGCCAAAGAAGAAAATCCCGTAACGGACACCGAAGAACAAGAAGACCGTAGCAATCAAGATATTTTCCTCTCTATGGCCGTATCTCCAAAGGAAATTTCTCTCTTAGAAACCATGGAACAAACCACTCTCCTCTCAGAGGATGAGCCTATTCACCAAATGGAAAAAACAGTTACCGTCACCGATCAAGGTGAAGATACAGTAGTAAAGGACGCCCTGTCCTCTAAGGAGTCCCCGGCCACAGAAAGTGCCACTCAAGAGATGCTCTCTGCCCTCACACCTCTCGTCTTTGAATCCACGGCCTATTGTCCCTGCGAGAAGTGTAACGGCATCTACAGTAAAGGGGATTATACCATGACGGCTTCCGGCACCATTGCTAAAGTGGGCACCGTCGCCGTAGATCCTAAAGTCATTCCCCTGGGGACAAAACTCTACGTAGATGGCTACGGTTTTGCCACAGCAGAAGATACGGGGGGTGCCATTAAGGGGAATAAAATTGATTTATTTTTTGAAACCCACGAAAAATCATTGCAACATGGACGAAAAACCGTTAACGTATATATTATAGAATAAATACGGAGGTTTTTCATGGAAAAGCACAAAAACACAGGTCTTCGTGGTGTCACCACCATCTTACACGAGATGGGCTTGTCTCCCAATAAGCGCTTCGGTCAGAATTTTTTGATCGATGAAAATATTATTACAAAGATTGTAGAAGAAGGACAGCTTACGGAAGAAGACAACGTCTTAGAGATTGGCCCGGGCCTCGGCGCCCTTACAGAGAAGCTCATAGCCAGTAAAGCCAAAAAAATCGTCAGCGTCGAGATTGACCATGGTTTTGCCGATTTTCTACGGGATCGCTATGCAGAAGAAGAAAAATTCATACTGGTGGAGATGGATTTTTTGAAGCTTGATGTCCCATCCTTCGTGGAAGAAGTTTTTCACGGTGAGCCCTTCAAAGTCATTGCGAACCTCCCCTACAATATTACGACGCCTATCCTTATGACTTTTTTGGAGAATGACGTCCCCATTCAGAAAGCCATGGTTATGGTGCAAAAGGAAGTGGGAGAGCGCATCTATGCAAAACCGGCTACCAAAAAATACGGTTCCCTCACGGTGGCCATCGGGTTTAAGGCCGATAGCCGTATTGCCCTCACCGTACCGGCTTCTTGCTTCTTTCCACCGCCCAACGTTGATAGTATGGTGGTGGCCCTTGATTTTAGAGAAGGTGGCAAGTATCCCGTCCACCACCACGGCATCTTCACCGAGACTTTAAGAGCTGCCTTTCACCAGAGGCGAAAGACGCTCCTAAATTCGGTATCCTCTTCCCCTTATCTAAAAAGCCTTACGAAGGAAGATATCTCTGCCGTCTTTCAGAAAGAAGGCATTCAGCCCACGCTACGGGGGGAGACGCTTACCATAGAACAGTTCGTGAATTTAAGCAATGCCTTTGCCTGTGTCATAGAGCAAAAGAACAACGAAAATTTGCTTTAAGCTTTGAAACAGATTTCACCCAAAAAGCCCTTTTCTTATAGAAGGGCTTTTTTTGATGGGTTGATATATGTTCCACTTTCTTCGGAGACTTAATCAAAGGGCTCGTTTGTTCACTGTGTAATGGTTATCACAACCCCTTCTACAGCGGTAAGATACGCTCGCTACCCACACCCTCCTTTGGGGACTTAATCAAAGGGCTCGTTTGTTCACTATGTAATGGTTATCACAACCCCTTCTACAGCGGTAAGATACGCTCGCTACCCACACCCTCCTTTGGGGACTTAATCAAAGGGCTCGTTTGTTCACTATGTAATGGTTATCACAACCCCTTCTACAGCGGTAAGATACGCTCGCTACCCACAC
>CAYJGI010000034.1:359-11212 GCA_964369705.1 uncultured bacterium | reverse complement strand
TAAAGACGCTTGTGGCTTTTGATACCATAACGCCAAAGAAGCAAGAAGAAAATCACGCAAGTTATGCACCTATGATAGAGAGTCATATGGGCGAAATTGATTTTAGTGAATCGGCAGAGAGAATCTATAATCGTTTTCGTGCGTACCACAACACCATAGGGATCTATACTTATTGGAAAGATAAAAAACTAAAAATCACAGATTGCGCGCCCCTTAAAGGACCGTCAAAAGGACGTCCCGGTGAAGTCATCGATACGGAACATGGCTTTATCGTTGAGACCGGGGACGGTCAGCTCAACCTGATGAAAGTAAAGCCGGAAGGAAAAGGCGAAATGGACATTAGGAGCTTTATGAATGGTTATGGAATTAAAAAGCATGATCGATTAGGAAAATAAAAGGAGAAAAAAGATGTTTTTTGATTATTATTTTTTATTATTAGTAGTACCGGCACTGTTTCTTGGTTTTTGGGCACAAACTAAAGTACAATCGACTTTTAAGAAGTACAATAAAGTGGCCACCCTTAAGAGTGCCTCCGCCAGCGAAGCGGCAAGAAGAATCTTAGATCGGGCAGGATTACAAGATGTGCCCATTGAGATGGTGAGAGGTAATCTAACAGCCCACTATGATCCAAAGAAAAGAGTGCTTCGTTTATCGGAGAGCGTGTATCACAACGCTTCTGTAGCTTCTCTCGGAATCGCCGCCCACGAAGTGGGCCACGCCATTCAGCATGCCGAAGGATACAGCCCACTGGCAATTCGCAACAAGATTTTCCCTGTGGCCAGTATCGGCTCTAACTTAGCCATTCCACTGTTTTTTATGGGGATACTCTTTAGCGTACCGGGGCTGATGTATGCAGGCATCATCTTTTTTGCTGCGGCTTTCTTATTCCAAGTGGTTACACTACCGGTGGAATTCAATGCCAGTAATCGTGCCGTTGTGCTCTTAGGTGAAGGGGGATACCTTACCTCTGAAGAACTCTCAGGCACCAAAAAAGTCTTAAGTGCCGCCGCCCTCACGTATGTAGCTGCCGCCGTCATGGCTTTAGCGCAGTTGCTTCGTCTAATCCTTCTTGCAAGGGGAAGGGATTAATGAGAGGGTACTGTCTCACACAATTAAATCAATGGGAGGATAATTCCTCCTACACCAATTTGAAGGTTTCTACTTTTAAACATAAAGAAGGAGAAGCCTTTTTGGTGCGTTTATACCTAGGTGTCATCGAACGGCAAATCAGCCTTGATTTTATATTGAATGCCTTTATCAAAAAAGGAATCGAAAATCAACACCAAAGTATCAGAAACCTCCTACGCATGGCCGTCTATGAATGTTATTTTATGGATACGCCGGACTATGCCATCGTTAATGAATACGTCAATCTCACAAAAAAACAAAAACTCACCCACCTCAGTGCCTTCGTGAACGGTGTTTTGCGTAATGTCTTAAGAACAGATTTTGAGACCTTACTACAAAAACAAAACCTCAGTAAAAGCGAATACTTAGGCTATAAGTATAGTTTTCCCATAGCGATGACGGAGCGGTACTTGGAGGATTTTGGTCTTAAAGAAACGAGAAAAATCCTCGAAAGCTACTTAGAAGATAAAGCCATCACCTTTAGAGTGAATCTCCTCAAAACAACGGAAGAAGCCCTCCTTGAAGAGCTACACAGCTTAGGCCTTAAGGTTGAGAAGACGAATATTCCAACCATGTATGCTTTTTTGGAGAAAGTGCCGTTAGGCAGTCTTAAGGCATTGCAAGAGGGTCGCATCTATATTCAAGGATTAAGTGCAGGCCTTACCAGTATTCTGCTAAATCCCATGAAAAACGCAAAAATCCTCGACTTATGTGCAGCGCCCGGAGGGAAGACGACTCACATGGCAAGCCTCATGGATAATACCGGTGAGATTATAGCTTTTGATCTCCATGAACACCGCGTGGCAACAATTGATGAAAATTGTCATAAAATGAACGTAAAAAACGTGAAAGCAATACAGAAAGACGCTACACAAGTGGACGAAAGCTATTTACGCTACTTCGATCAAGTATTAGTCGATGTGCCTTGCTCCAATACAGGTATCTTACATAAGCGCCACGACTCTAAGGCAAAACTCACGCCCCATATGATCACAGAAATTACAAAAACACAAAAAGAACTTTTGCAAGTGGCCTCACAGTACGTCAAAGAGGGGGGAGAAATCCTCTATGCCACCTGTAGTATTGATAAAGCAGAAAATCAAGAAGTGGTACAAGATTTTCTTCAGAAGAACAGCGATTTTATGCTGCTTGACTTGAGAGAAGAAGTATCACAATACAATATAACGGGTATTGAAACCCCATGGATCTCCCTATATCCCGGAGATCACTTATTAGAAGGCTTTTTTATAGCAAAACTGAGGAGAAAATCGCAATGAACAAAATCGACCTATTAGGGGCATCTAAAGAAAAAATAACAAAACAGCTTACAGAGCTGGGCGAAAAACCTTTTCGCGGTGGTCAAGTTCATAAATGGATTATGAAAGGTGCGACTTCCTTCGATGAGATGACAGACCTCAGTGAAGGATTGAGAGAAAAACTCAAAGAGCACTTTACTTTAGGCCACCTTAAAATTATCGAAAAGGTGGTGGCAGAGGGCACCGATACGACTAAGTTCTTATTCGAGCTTAAAGACGGCGCCTTCGTAGAGGCCGTACGCATGGGCTATGAACATGGTTACTCCGCCTGTGTCAGTACACAAGTGGGCTGCGCTATGGGATGTACGTTTTGTGCCAGTGGTAAACATGGTTTTCAGCGAAACTTAACGGCGGGCGAAATGCTATCCCAAGTCCTTGCCATGAGTATAGACAGCAAAAAAGTCACCCATATCGTCCTCATGGGGACGGGGGAGCCCCTCACTAACTTTGATGCCGTTATGCGATTTATGAAAATGGCCAATGATAAAGAAGGGCTTAATATCAGCATGAGACGGATTACGTTATCAACGGCAGGATTAGTCCCCAAAATCATAGAATTAGCCAATCAAAACCTACCCATCACCCTATCAGTAAGCCTACATGCTTCAAACGATAAGATGAGAGATTATCTCATGCCCGTCAACAAAACTTATCCCATCGATGAATTGATGGATAGTATTCAATATTTTACGAAGACAACGGGAAGACGGGTTACCATTGAATATATCTTAATCAAGGGGATGACCGATTCTAAAACAAATGCCGAAGAATTAATTGCACTTCTTAAGGGGACGCTAACCCATGTGAATTTAATTCCATACAATCCCGTGGAAGAAGCACCCTTTAAAAGACCGAATCAAAAAGAAGTAACACAATTCAAAAATATTTTGCAAAAAGCGGGAATAGAAGTAACAATAAGGCGAGAAATGGGTACAAATATTGATGCTGCCTGTGGACAACTGCGTAATAGATATGTTAAACTGTGATGAATAGTTTTTAGGTAAAAAAGAGCGGAGGTGTTGATGAGTGGATTACGCAAAGATGACCCATATTGGCCAAGTACGCGAAAAAAACGAAGACCATTGTTATGCCGATGGAAAACTCTTCATGGTAGCCGATGGGATGGGCGGACACGCTCGGGGAGAGATTGCAAGCTTTACTGCAGTGCATAGCTGTGCCCATTATTTTCAACGTACAACCGTCTTAAAAAATCAAAAAGATATTGAAGAAGCCATCCATAAATCCATGAAAACAGCCAACGATCAAATCTTCGAAATGAATCGATTAGCAAATGATGGTAAGAGTATGGGTACCACTTTATCCATCGGTTATTTAAAAGATAGTGTGCTATATATCGGCCATGTGGGAGATAGTCGCATATATCTACTACGGGACGGTCACCTAATCCAGCTAACCGACGATCACTCTTTAGCCAGCGAGATGGAGAAGCTTGGCATGGAGAACGAACTCATCGCACCTAAGAACATTATTACAAGATATATTGGCATCAAAAAAACAGTTAATATTGATTTTGCTTCTATTGAGCTTCGCCTAGGCGATGTGATTGTTTTTGTAACAGATGGTGTCACAAATTTATTAGAAAATCAAAGAATCGTTGATCTCATTGCATCAACAGACCATATAGCAAGGGCTTGCAACCATATTATTAAAGCAGCCAACGAAATGGGCGGTATCGACAATATGACCGTCATGTTATTAAAATACGACAAAAATCTACCAAGGGAGGTACAAATCGATGAATGTAGGTGAAATGCTTGCCGGTCGTTATGAAATTATATCAGAAATCGGAACAGGTGGCATGGCGAAAGTATACAAAGCCAAATGTCACGTCCTTAATCGAATTGTAGCTGTCAAAGTATTAAGACCGGAATATACCATAGATGAAGAATTTGTAAAAAAGTTTAAGATGGAAGCCCAATCGGCGGCCAGTCTTTCTCATCCCAACATTGTGGGAATATATGATGTAGGCGAAGAAGATAAAATACACTATATTATTGTAGAGTACGTAGATGGTCAAACCCTTAAGGACCTCATTGGTGAAAGAAGCGCTCTTACCCACCATGAAGCTGTGAAAATCGCAACGCAAATCTGCGATGCACTGGGGAATGCCCATGCCAACCACATTATTCATCGTGATATTAAATCAAGCAATATTTTAATCTCCAGTAGCGGTCAAGTCAAAGTCACCGATTTTGGCATTGCGAAGGCTGTGAGTGCCCAGACAGTAACTTTAACCGGCGGTATTATTGGATCCATTCATTACTTCTCACCGGAACAGGCAAGAGGCGGAGTGGTGAGCGCCAGATCCGATGTATACTCTCTGGGTGTTGTACTTTATGAAATGATCACGGGGAAACTTCCCTTCGAAGGCGATAGTCCTATCTCTGTTGCCCTGAAGCATATTCAAAATGAAGCAGAACCACCTAGCAGTATCAATGAAATGATTCCAAAATCAATCAATGATATTATTATGAAAGCCATTGAGAAAGACGAAGAAAGACGTTTTCAAAATGTACTTGAATTAAAAAGCGATTTAGTAAAGAGTCTATATATCCCACAAGGATGGTACGAAGAAGAAGTTGTACCGGCGGAAGAGCCTAAAGAACCCGATGCCATAGAAACAGATATCGCAGTGGCAGCCATGCCTGAAAATAAAGAAAGTGTCGCAGACCACAAAGGGGAAATAATGCCACAGCCTAATAAACCAACGAAAGACAAACCAAAAAAGAAAGTATTAAAAAGACTCATCATTACCATATGTGTGATTTTGTCTCTTGTTGCGGGCATGGTGGCTTTAGGTTATTTTGGATTCCAATTCCTCGTTAATATGCTAACTGTTGAAGAAGTGGAAGTCCCCTCCTTAACCGGTCTTTCTATCAGTGAAGTTGAAGCAAAACTTCAAGGAACTGATATTCAATACGAAATCGAGATGGAGCTCTTTGATAAGAATGTACCGGAAGGTGTCGTCATCTCTCAAGATCCTAATCCCGGAAAATCGATTAAGATTCATAATTCAGTGAAGCTTATTATCAGCAAAGGGGAGCAGACGTATACCGTACCGAGTCTTGTGGGAGAGACCTTGCAAGATGCCATCGTCCTTCTTGATAATGCAGGGCTTCTTGATGGTACCGTGACCTACGAGTACAGTGAAGAAATCCCCGCCGATATTGTCATGGAACAGACGCCATCGGCAGATACACAATCAACGAAGAATGCCACCGTTAACCTCATTGTAAGCCAAGGAAAGATGCCGGAAAAATTCTTCATTGAAGACTACGTGGGGCAAGATGAAGCCGATGTTATTAAATCCCTTAAGGATTTAGAGCTTTTATATAATGTATCTTATGTAGAAAGCAGAGAACAAGAAGAAGGTAAAGTCGTCACCCAATCTCCAAGAGCTGGTGCAGAAATCATGGTGGGAGAGACGGTTACCCTCACCATCAGCGAAGGCCCCGGTCCCTCTAAGGAGAGAGAGGAAAGCGTTCTTATTATGATCCCCAATAGCGGTACACCGGTACAAGTTACCGTTGTGGTGCAAGATGAAAATGGCACAAGGGATGTCCATGATCGTGTTCACCCCGCCGATGCTGCTACCGTTATTGTTGAGTTTGAGGTGTTAGGAACGGCTGTAGTCAAAGTATACCTCAATGGTAATCTGATTGACGAAAAGATTTTTTCTGAAGCGTCATGATGATTGCACGAGTCATTAAAGGGTTAAGTAATTTTTACGTTGTGCAACAAGAGAACGGTGAGATCTTAGACGTAAGAGCTAGAGGTAAAATAAAAAAAGATACAAAAATCCTTGTGGGCGATTGGGTGGAAGTCGACGAAAAGAACGGCGTCATCGACAGTATTATAGAGCGCAAATCAGTGCTCAAAAAACCGCCAATTGCCAATGTTGATCAAGTACTTGTCATGTTTAGCGCAAAGACGCCTGATTTTCATGGGACGCTACTTTCTAAGTTTTTAGTGGCCATGGAATGGGCAGAGATTCAGCATATTATTATTGTCATTACAAAGTGGGATCTTTTGTCAGAGGAAGAAAAAGAAGCTTTTAGACAAATGATGAAAAAATACCCCTATCCATGCTACTACACGACGATTCATGAGGATAACAGAGCCATAGATGAGATTAAATCCCTTTTCCATGGTCATACCACAGTGTTAGCGGGACCCAGTGGCGTAGGTAAAAGCAGCCTTCTTCGTGTGGTTTTTCCCCATCTTGATTTTGCCGTAGGTGGACTCAGCGAAAAAATCAACAGAGGTAAGCACACCACGAGGCACGTGGAGATCTTAAAACTATCACAGGATTCTTACTTTGCCGATGCGCCGGGATTTAGTCTTGTAGAGATTCTTCATATTCATACACTGTATTTAATGGAGTGTTTTAAAGAATTAAGACCCTATAATAATCGTTGTTATTATACAGGATGTCTACATGATAAAGAACCGAATTGCGCCGTGAAAGAAGCGGTAACAGACGGTCTCATTGCACAGGATAGATATGAAGATTACCTATCCATACTAAAAGAATTAAAGGAGGCAGAACAAAAATGGTAAAAGTAGCTCCTTCTATTTTATCTGCTGATTTTGCAAAACTTGGAGAGGCGGTGGCCTTCTTAGAAGAAGCGGGAGCCGATCTTGTCCATATTGATGTCATGGACGGCCATTTTGTGCCCAATATCACCATTGGGATGGATGTGGTAAAAGCGCTACGTAGCCATACGAAGCTTCCCTTTGATGTTCATTTGATGATTGACCATGCAGAGCGCTTTATTGAAGGTTTTTTTAAGGCGGGAAGTGACCTTATAACCGTCCACGCAGAAAACAACATTCACCTTCATAGGCTTATTCATCAGATTAAAGATTACGGCATAAAAGCCGGTGTATCCATTGTACCCAGCACGCCACCGGAAGTGTTGATTCCCATCTTAGGTGATGTGGATGTTGTCCTTGTTATGAGCGTGAATCCAGGTTTTGGTGGTCAAAAATTCATTCCATCTACGCTGCAAAAAATCGCTTTTTTAAAAGCATATAGAGAAGCCAATGGTCTTACCTATGAGATTGAAATAGACGGCGGAATCGGCCTTCAGAATTATGAAGAAGTCGTCGCTGCCGGTGCTGATATATTGGTGGCGGGAAGTGCTGTTTTCTACCATGAAGATCCGGCTTTTGTGATTCGCACCTTACAGAATATGGCGTAATCACAGTGAAAACACTCATTGTAGGGAATGGACATGGGCAATATGAAGTATTCTATAATTCTTTTTTTGATACCTATGATTCTATCATCGGTGTCGATGGCGGATTAGAATGGCTGAAAGCTAAAAAAATCACCCCCCACTTGATGGTCGGTGATATGGATTCTGTGTCGGCAAAGACTTTGGCTTTTTATGAAGGGCAAGGCGTCCCGTGTCATAGAGCCAATCCCGTGAAAGACTACACCGATGTTTGGCTGGCCATTGACATGGCCATAGAGAATCAAGCCACAGAGATTCATCTCATCAATGTCACAGGTGGAAGAATTGATCACACATTAACCAACCTATATTTGCTGTCTTATATAGCAAAAAAAGGGGTGTTAGGCAAGATGATAACACCTACTGAAGAAATCTTCCTTGTAGAAGACACTGGGATTATACAAGGCAAAATAGGCGATACCATATCGCTCCTACCCTTAGGAGGAGATGTTATTCTTTCTACAGAGGGATTTTATTGGGACTTAAAGGATCGTACCTTATCAATAGAAGAACCCATTGGCGTGAGTAATGTATTGCGACAAGACTGCGGAACAATTCACGTCAAAAAAGGACGACTTCTCATCATCAAAAACAAAAATCTCGCATAAAATAAAAAAACGGGCGAGGTGAACATATGAAAATCATTACGATAAAACCACCAAAAATCATTGGTAAAGTATTAAAACTATTCAGCAGAAAGAACAGCTAGACTGTTCTTTCTTTTTTTGTGATAGGGGATTGTGCTTTTTGTGTTGACTTTTCTTTCTTTGAGTGATAAACTGTCAAACAATAAAGAAACAAAAGGAGATAAAAAATGGCTATTTTCTGCAAAACCACATCCCATACTTTTAGTGAATACCTGTTAATTCCCGGGTACTCTTCGGTGGATTGTATTCCCCATAACGTAACCCTTAAGACCCCCGTCGTAAAATATAAAAAAGACGAAGAACCATCGGTGACAATGAATATTCCCATGGTGTCAGCCATTATGCAATCGGTCAGTGATGACAAAATGGCAGTAGCCCTTGCCAAAGAAGGGGGGATTTCTTTTATTTATGGTTCTCAATCCATAGAGAATCAGAGCGCCATGATTAAAAGAGTCAAAAACTATAAGTCCGGTTTTGTCAGTAGCGATAGCAATATATCTCCGGAAGCCACCATGGCCGACATCGTAAAACTAAAAGAAAAATTCGGTCATAGCACCGTAGCCGTTACAGAAAACGGTAAACCAAACGGAAAACTGCTGGGCATTGTTACGAGCCGTGATTATCGCCCAACAAGAATGAATCCCGAGACTTTGGTCAAAGACTTCATGACGCCCTTTGATAAGCTTATTTATGCCGTGGAAGGCGTTACTTTAAAGGAAGCCAATGATATTATATGGGATCATAAATTAAATGCACTTCCCATTATTGATAAAGATGGCAATATGATGTCTTTCGTATTCAGAAAAGACTACGACAGCCACAAAGAAAATCCCGGCGAGCTCCTCGACTCCAAAAAAAGCTACGTGGTAGGTGCCGGTATTAATACAAGAGATTATCAAGAAAGAATCCCCGCCCTTGTAGAAGCAGGTGCCGATGTACTATGTATCGACTCCAGCGAAGGATTCTCCGAATGGCAAAAAATCACACTAAAGTGGGTAAGAGACACTTATGGAGATACAGTCAAAGTAGGTGCAGGGAATGTCGTGGATAAAGAAGGTTTCTTGTTCTTAGCAGAAGCCGGTGCCGACTTTGTGAAAGTAGGTATTGGCGGTGGATCCATCTGTATTACAAGGGAAGAAAAAGGAATCGGCAGGGGACAAGCCACCTCCGTCATTGAAGTGGCAGCAGCGAGGGATGAATACTATGCCGAAACGGGTATCTATATTCCCATCTGTTCCGATGGTGGAATTGTCCATGATTATCACGTGACGTTAGCCCTTGCTATGGGCGCAGATTTTGTCATGCTCGGTCGCTACTTCTCAAGATTTGATGAGAGTCCAACGAATAAAGTATCCATTAACGGCAATTACATGAAAGAGTACTGGGGCGAAGGCTCTGCCCGTGCCCGTAATTGGCAGCGCTACGACTTAGGAGGCGACTCGAAGCTGAGCTTTGAAGAAGGCGTTGATTCTTATGTGCCCTATGCGGGAAGTCTTAAAGATAATGTCCAGCTCACCTTATCTAAAGTACGCTCTACCATGTGTAACTGTGGTGCATTATCCATCCCGGAATTACAACAAAAAGCAAAAATCACCCTCGTGTCTGCCACAAGTATTGTCGAAGGTGGCGCCCACGACGTGGTATTAAAAGATCAAACAATTCAACCGGTAAAATAAAAATATTGGGCAGTTTCTGCCCAATATTTTTTCTTGAAGAAAGGGAAGTAAGATGCAAGAATCTAAAAAAGCAGTCATGTCTTACAGTGGTGGTAAAGACAGTGCCTATGCACTGTATCTGGCAAAAGAAGAGGGATACGAAGCCATTGCCCTTGTAACGACTATGGTATCAGAAGGCGCAAGATCGTGGTTTCACGGAATCCCGGAGGGACTTCTTAAGGAAGTGGCATCCTCCATGGAGATCCCTTTTTATCCCATTCATACAACGCTGACAAATTATGAAAAGGCCTTTGAAGAGGCGCTCACATTACAAAAAGAGCGGGGGGCTACCCATTGTATCTTTGGCGATATTGATATCTTAGCCCATAGAGATTGGTGCGAAGCACGGTGTAAGAATACGGGCTTAGAGGCGGTATTCCCCCTCTGGCAAATGGATCGAAAAAAAGTCGTAGAAGGATACCTGAAGGCAGGCTTCTTAGCAGTCATTACAGTGATTGATGGTAAGATATTACCCGATTACTTGATCGGTATGCCCCTCACTCAAAAGATTATGAGAATGATGGAAGCATTAGGCGCAGACCCTGCAGGAGAAAACGGAGAATACCACACCTTTACTTATGATGGTCCACTCTTCAAAAGACCCATTGCTTTTGAAGAAAAAGATGCCCTATCGTTAGATCATTATAAAGTCTTACCCCTGAGTGTCGTAGATAAAATCATTCCTTTTCCAAAAAAGAAGTAAAGGGATGATCAGTGACTTTTTACTTGTAATGATTAAACAGACAAAAACCAATACAGCAGTGACTGTATCGGTTTTTTGTTTTT
>CAYJGI010000034.1:0-309 GCA_964369705.1 uncultured bacterium | reverse complement strand
GACACCTACAAGGGAAGCGAGGAATTCTGATATTGGCACTGCCAGCCACACGCCATAGATCCCAAAGAAGCGAGGTAAGAGGAGTAGCATGGGGATAAAGATGCCAAGGGTTCTTGCCATAGATAGGAATGCCGATACTTTACCATTGTTGAGGGCGGTGAACATGGCTGAGAAAAAAATATTAAATCCCATAAACAAGAAGGCCGGTAAGAACATGAGTAAACCGGTCTTTGCCATAGTATAAGTATCGCTACTTCTATCAATAAAGATGGAGATGGCAGGGTCATCAAAGAGGAGCGTTGCGACAAT
>CAYJGI010000033.1:6713-11281 GCA_964369705.1 uncultured bacterium | reverse complement strand
AAGTTGTTTTTGACGAATGCTTTATTCGGGGGAGGAGTTTTTGATGAAGCGTTTTTTTAGCCTTTTATTGGCCGTTACTATCATAGATCAAGCTGTAAAACTTCTGATTGTTAGGGGGATGGCGCTGGGAGAAAGCATAGAAGTGATCCCGAATTTTTTTCATCTTACCTATCTACATAATTATGGAGCAGCCTTCAGCACCATGGAAGGATGGCGTCCTGTATTCTTAATAATGACGCCTATTGTGCTCATTGCATTAGTGGTTTTTTTGAAAAAATCCAAGAACTTAAATCCATGGTACTACTGGACTTTAGGACTATTTGCCGGCGGAGCCGTGGGCAACTTCATTGATCGTGTTTTTTTAGGTTATGTCATCGATTATTTAGAGTTTATATTTGGTAGCTATCATTTTGCTGTTTTCAATTTTGCCGATAGCTGTCTTGTGGTAGGCGCAATTCTTACGTCTGCAATTCTATTACTGGAAGACTATATTAAACCCAGAAAAAAGGTGAAGAGTAATGTCTAATACAGGCATGGATCACGTAGAACTCACAGTGGAACAAGGTGAAGAGCGCATTGATGTTTTTTTGGCCAATGCCCTTCATAAGTCCAGGGCATATATTCAAAAACTATTAAAAGACGGTCTTGTACTGGTCGATGGCAAAATCGTAAAAGCCAACTACAAGACGACAGAAGGCGATATTGTTGAAGTGACTTTCCCCGAGATTATAGAAATCTCTGCAAAACCACAAGACTTACCCATTGATGTTATCTATGAAGATGAATGGGTTATCGTCATCAATAAAGGGGTAGGCATGGCAGTACATCCTGCGCCGGGGTCACCGGAAGGGACTTTAGTGAACGCACTCATGTATCATACAAAGGATTTGTCTGCTATTGGAGGCGTGATTCGACCGGGAATAGTCCATCGAATTGATAAAGACACCACCGGTTTATTAGTTGTGGCTAAGAACGATGAAGCCCATCGGTTTTTGTCGGAAGAAATTAAAAACCACTTCGTCATGCGTACATACGTCACTATCGTGAAAGGCAATGTCAAAGACGATAGCGGTACCATCAAAACCCAAATCGGCAGACACCCGAAAGATCGCAAGAAAATGGCCGTTGTCAAAGAGGGAAGAGAAGCAATTACCCATTACACCGTCTTAAGACGGTATGGTAATTACACCTTACTGCAAGTCAACTTAGAAACGGGACGAACCCACCAAATCAGAGTCCATATGCACCACATCAATCACCCCATTGTTGGAGATCCCATCTATGGATTCAGTCAAAATGAATTTGGTCTTAAGCGACAAGCACTCCATGCTTCGATCCTTTCTTTTATTCATCCAAAGAATAAAGTGATGAAGTCTTTTGTGGCACCTATGGCAGAAGATATTAAAAAAATCATCGAAACCCTTGAAAAAAGAATTAATTTAAAATAAATAATCATTATACAGAACCGTTAAGATTATTTTGACTTTTATTATTATTTATGTAATAATAAAATATATTGTTTCCATGTATTTCGTACTCTTTTTAAAAGGGACAAGATAAAAAGGGAGGTTTTTCCGATGAGATATGCAGTGGTAGATGTAGGATCTAATACGATGCGTATGAATATCTACGATGTCAAAGATTCTAAATCTAAGAAATTTCAGAAAATTTTAAGTGATAAAGAGACTTTAGGCCTGGGGAATTATGTCAGTGACGGCTTTTTAAATAAATACGGTATGGAACGCCTTTGTGATGTACTTAGAGATTTTAAACTCATGGCCGATAACGTAGGGGTTGAGTCTTTCAATGTTTTTGGGACTGCAACCATTCGTAACATATTAAATACAAGAGATGTTGTCGATTATATCGATGGCAAGCTAGGCGTAAGGATCAGAGTATTAGCAGGAGAAGAAGAAGCGCTTCTTAGCTTTGCGGGCATCCAGTATCGTTTTAATACTGACATGGGTACCGTCATTGATATGGGCGGCGGAAGCACTGAAATCGTTGGCTTTGAGAATGATAAAGCAAAACATTATGTCAGCTTACCCTTTGGTTGTTTAAGCCTTTATAAGCAGTATGTGAGAGAGCTTTTCCCCAAAAAACGTGAAATCAGAGAGATTCAAAAAGAAGTCTTAAAACACACCATAAAAATCAACTGGCTCAAAAACTATAATCAATCGGTATTCTTAGTAGGCGGAACGGGACGGGCTATCGCAAAGCTTCATAAAGAAGTCAATCGCGTATCGGGCCACGGACTGAATGGCTATACGATGACCATGGAGAGCCTCCAAGAACTCTATCAATATTTACTGAAGGGTGAAGGCGAGCAGATTAAACTTCTCACGACAGTCACAGTGGAGAGAATCCACACCGTAATGCCGGGCTTCTTATCGCTTCTTGAGATTTTAACGGCCATGGGTGCCAAGACCGTTACGGTAAGCTCTGTAGGAATCAGAGAAGGATACATGATTGAGAATATTTTAGCAAATTTATAAATATTAAAAAAACCGTAAACCTATAAGGTTTACGGTTTTTTATTATAAATTAACAGTATAAACTAGCATGATAATAAAACGGATACAAAGCATAGAAAACAGCTTTTATACAACAAATCCACCGGATATATTCACGATTTCTCCTGTGATAAAAGGTTGTTCCGAAAGGAACAAAACGGCTTTTCCCACGTCTTTGGCGGTACCTAAACGACCGGCAGGTGTTGCTTCTTTTAGTTTTTCTATATCTTCTGATGCTAAGTCATGATTCATGGCTGTATCAATGACGCCGGGGGCTACGGCATTCACGGTAATACCCGATGGACCGTATTCTTCTGCTAAGGCTTTCGTAAAGCCGATTAAGGCCGCTTTAGTTGCACTGTAGGCCGATTCTAAAGAAGCGCCTTTTAATCCCCAGACAGAAGAAACATTGATAATGGCACCGGATTTTTGGGGAATCATTTCTTTTAAAACTTCTCTTGTTAATAAGAAAGCCGACGTCATATTATGGGCGAAGAGATGATTCCAATCTTCTAAAGTAGTGTCGATGAGGAGTTTTTTTTGACTGATGCCTGCATTATTGACAAGGACATCGATGGTGTGGCCTTGGGTTTTGAGCGTATCCATCATGGAGAGCACTTCTTCTTCCTTCGTTAAGTCTGCTTTAATGGCAGAACTACCGGGATAGCATTCTAGCAATTCATCGATCTTTGTTTGATTCTTATGATAATGAAGTATTAAGTGATACCCATTATGGTAAAAAGATTCTGCAATACCACAACCAATACCGCCGGTAGCGCCTGTAATCAATACGGTCTTCATAGTGAGGCCTCCTCTTTAAGTAGAGGTAACAGCGTGGCAGGGGATAGTTCTGCACGGATGGTGTAGAATTTATCGTAAGTTACCATGCCCGGTTTTCCCCCTTTGATTTTTTTGACGTATTTGGCTTCCGTATAGTCGACTTCAACGTACATATCGTTTTGATATTTGCTAAAATACCCGGCAAGCCTAGCACCTAGGAGATAAAGCGCATCGGGAAAATCTTCTTTTTTATGGTTTTTGATGATGACGTGAGAGCCGGGGATATTACGGGCATGAAACCACATATCATTGTCATCGGCGATTTCAAAAGTGACCCGATCGTTCTGCAGATTATTACGGCCAATGTAGATTTCGTAGCCATCATAGACAATTCGTCTTGGTCCTGAGACTTCATGGATTTTTTCTTTTTGTTTTTTACCTTTGATGCGGGGTCTTTCCATGATTTTTTCCAGATAGATTTCTTCTTCAATGTCGGTAAGTGTAGTCAGATTTTCTGCTTTTTGTATCGAAAACAGGAGATTTTCTAAGTAATCTACGTCGGCCATAGTGATGGGAATGTTTTTTTCAACGTAAAGCTTCATGGCTTTGCCTTTTTTGTAGCGTCTAAAGTAGTGTTCTGCCGTCTGGTATAAGTCGTAACCCGCAGGTATGGGGATGGTAATATCGTTATAATCATCATAAAAATTAGGAAGGGTAACACTTCCCACAGGCACTTCTTTAAAGGTATAAGCATTGGCGAGGATGACTTCTCCATAGATTTGATACCCTTTAATATCTTGGGTTTTGATGAGGTCTTCTTGTTGAGATTGAAGCTTTTTTTGTGCTTTTTTTAGAGATTTTTTGATGATGGATTCTAATTGTTTTTTCTTTTTGCCTAGGGTTTTTTCAATGAATAAAGCGGTATAAAACTCGTCAATGGCTAAAGACAAAGTATCAAACTCTTTCTTTCCGTACCCTTCGTAATTCACAAAGGCAAAGGGCAGAAAATCAATAGGTTGTTGATTGACGTAAATGACCCTGGGAGAATAGGTGGTACTTTCTAAGTTGTCTTTAAGCTGATTTAAAGTATCTGTAAGGGCAGATAGCTGCCCATCGGTGAGGTCTTTGATGGCTGTTTTGGGAGAAAATCCGCTTCGCAAGCAGATTTCTTCTGCCATTTGTTGCCCCATACCCATAAAAACTTCAAATATTGCTTTCTGTATCGTAAAATCACTGCTTAAGTATTCAACAAAGAGGGATTTTGTGGTATAATTA
>CAYJGI010000033.1:0-6703 GCA_964369705.1 uncultured bacterium | reverse complement strand
TTTGTCAGAATATTGATTTTTTGGGACATGGGTGGCATTTCGTAGATTTGCCTTGGTAAGATGATACGGACACTGCTTAAAGATGGCCCAATACGAAAGAGGGAATCTAAGATTTTTTTGGTCTCTCTCTCGTAGAAAACAATATTACTGTGGCGCCCCATGATCTCTACGGCCAGGGTAAGGTGCGTTAAGTCGCCCACCTCGTTATACGTTTCAAAATGAATATTGATTAAGCGATCGAGGCCTACTTGCTCGACTTCTTTAATGACAGCGCCTACGAGATGTTTTCTGAGAAGCATACAGAACATCGGCGGCTCTGCGGGGTTCTCCATCTTTTGTGATGTAAAATGGCATGCAGGTTGAGTGGGATTCACACTGATAAGAAGGACTCTTTTTTCGCTGTAACAATTGATGTGAAACATCAGTTGATCCGATGAAGGTTGATAGATTTTTTGGATTTTTGCGCCTTTTAGTGTTCCTTGAAGCTCCTTCACTAAAAAACCCATGGTGATTCCATCCATTGACATGGCGATCCCCCCTTATAACAATAAAATAATGTACTTCCTAAGCATATCAAAAAAAAAGTGTTTTCTCAAATTATTTTTGGAAGAAGGTAATAAACTATGATCAAAAGCATGACAGGCTACGGCAAAGGCGAATCCGTCGGTACCTCTAAAATCACCGTGGAAATCAAGAGCATTAACCACCGTTTTTTAGACCTTAAGATTAGAGGCCCCAGATGGACCATGGCCTTAGAAGATCGTATCAAACAAGCATTAAAAGGCAAAATAGAATGAAGATGTGAAAAAAAGTCAGAATGCCAAGGCTTTTTTAGATGCAGATTTAGCCAAGAATTATCTGGAGAACTTAGAATCTTTAAGAGAACTTATCGGCTCCACGGAAAAAATCAATCTCAGCCACGTGCTTCGTTTTCCCGATGTCATTACAATGAAAGATGAAGGGGAAGATATCGATGCCCTCTACGACATCTTAAAAGAAGCCCTCGATATGGCAATCGAAGAAAACCTTAAAATGAGAATTAAAGAAGGGGAAGCCCATCGTCAAGATATGGTCGTGAGGCTCCATGAGATTGAGGAGTGCATTGCAGTCTTTAGGGAGCATACGGGAGCCGTCATTGACAGGCAACGCCAAAGGCTTAAAGAGAAGCTCGAAAAATATCAAGAGGGAATCTCTTTAGATGACTCACGGTTAGAGCAAGAGATGGTATACTACATGGATCGTTTTGATATTACAGAAGAATTAACGAGGTTAACCAGTAGTAAAGAGCAATTCTCACAACTATTAGAGACAAAAGACCCCGTAGGGAAGAAGATGGATTTCTTACTACAAGAAATGAATCGCGAAATCAATACCATTGGCAGCAAGGGCAATGATACGGTAATCAGTAAGTCCGTGGTGAAAGCAAAAACCACCTTAGAAAAAATCAGAGAGCAAGTCCAAAACATAGAGTAGGGGAGTAAAAAAAGATGAAAAAAGGTTTGTTACTCGTCATCAGTGGTCCAAGCGGTGTTGGCAAAGGCACCCTGGTGAAAGAACTCTTAAAAAAGCACGACAACATCTCTCTTAGCATCAGCGAGACCACGAGGACAAAGGCACCTACCGACGTCCATGGCGTAGACTACTTCTTTCGCAGTGAAGAGGAGTTTACGAATAAGATTCAGGAAGATGGCTTTTTGGAATGGGCCAAGGTATTTAAAAACTATTATGGCACGCCAAAGGACTTTGTATTAAAAGAAATGGATAGTGGTCGCCACGTCATCCTTGAGATTGACGTAGAAGGCGCCATGCAAGTCAAAGACAAATACCCTTCCGCCACGTTTATTTTTATCGTGCCTCCAAGCATAGCTGAACTTGAAAACCGAATTCGCCTACGGGGGAGAGATTCGGAAGAACAAATCCTCCACCGCTTAGAAGTATCAAAAAAAGAAATGGCAAAAATCCCTGAATACGACTTTGTTGTAGAGAACGAAGACTTAGACAAAGCCGTCAGCGAGATGGAAGCCATCATCATTGCAGAGCAAAACACAGTCCGTCGCTACATCGAGCGACAGGGACGATAAGAAGGAGTGGTTTTAAAAAATGAAACTACTACAAGATAAAAAAATCGTACTGGGTGTCACCGGTGGCATCGCCGCCTATAAAGCGGTGGAAATTACCAGCCTCCTCAAAAAACAAGGGGCAACCGTTGATGTCATCATGACAAAAAACGCCATGGAATTCGTGACGCCTCTGACTTTTCAGACCATTAGTGAAAACAAAGTCTATACCGATACCTTCCAGCGCATTGATCATTTTGATGTGGAGCATATCAGCCTTGCAAAGAAAGCCGACTTATTCCTCTTAGCCCCGGCAACGATGAATGTCATCGGTAAAATCAGAGCAGGCATTGCCGATGATATGGTAACCACCGTCATTGCCGCGACAAAAGCTCAAAAACTCATCGTACCGGCCATGAATACCGCCATGTACGAAAATCCGATTTTGCAACAGAACATGAAGGATCTTATGGCACTGGGTATGGATTTTATGGAGCCGGTGGAAGGCCTCTTAGCTTGTGGAGATGTCGGCAAAGGCAAATTCCCAAGTCCCATGGCCATCGTAGAGCGGGTCATAGACCTTCTTTATAAAAAAGACTTAAAAGGAAAAAAACTCCTCATTACCGCAGGACCCACCAGGGAGATTATTGATCCCGTGCGCTTTATCAGTAATAAAAGCACAGGGAAGATGGGGTATGACATTGCCTACGCCGCAAAACTCCGTGGTGCCGATGTGACTTTAGTATCGGGACCTGTGGCAATCAGTCCGCCCATGGGTGTCAAAGTGATTTCTGTGACAACGGCCAATGAGATGAAAGAAGCTTGTTTAGACCTCTATCCCACGGTGGATGCAGTCATTAAGACGGCTGCCGTAGGCGATTATCGTCCGGAGACAACGTATCACCATAAAGTCAAAAAAAATGATGACGATATGGCCATTGCCCTCACAAGAAACGACGATATCTTAAAGAAACTGGGCGAAACAAAAGAAAACCAAATTCTCATTGGTTTTGCAGCAGAAAGCCAGAACGTCGAAGCTTATGCCAAGAAAAAACTCACAGAAAAAAACCTCGACATGATCGTTGCCAATAACGTCCTCAGTGATGGCGCCGGATTTGGCGGAGAGACCAATATTGTCGATTTTTATTACCCGGACGGAACCATGGAAAAAATCAATAAAATGGACAAAAATGCACTGGGTTTTGTCATTATTGATCGCTTAGTAACGCTTTTTAAGTAATCGAGTCTTCTTATGAAAAAAAGAAAGGGATTTTATGGTTGCAGAAGTATTGATCCACGGAAAAAACATCAATCAGACCTTCGACTATTTGATTCCTGCCCATCTTAATGTCACCTTTGGGGTGGGGGTTATGGTGCCTTTTTATCGATCCTTTGAGATGGGGTACGTATTAAAGATCAAAGATAGCAGTGATTTTGGCCCCTTAAGCACCTTAAAAGAAGTAGAGAGCGTTTTATCTCCCGTACCCCTATTAACGGAAGATATGTTACACCTCTCAGCGCAAATGGCAGCCCTCTATGGGACAAGCCTTATTACAGCCCTTATGACGGTGCTTCCCGGATTCATGGGTTTTAAGAAGGCGGTAGTATATGAACTACAAGAAGGACCCATGGAGTTGGAAGATTACTTAAAGCATCATCAGGATGCAGGCTTAAAGGACCTTGAAGAACAATTTGGTGAAGATACCATAAAAGCCCTCTTAGAAGAAGGCACACTCCGCCAAAAAACCATCTTCATTCCCAAACAAAAAGCAAAGAAAATTACAACACTAAAACGCACCGGTAAAGCACCGGAAAACGACAAAGAAGAAGTGGTTGCGACTTTCTTAACCCATATTGAGAGTGCCACACTGAAAGAAATCAAAGATTTTACGTTTATGAGTGATTACGCCATTAAAAAAATGGTGGAAAATGGTTTTTTACAAAAAAAGATGACGACTGCATATCGTAATCCCATGGTAGACCCCTCCTTCATGAAAGAAAAAGAAATCACTCTAACGAAGGAACAAGAAGATACTTTAGAGGGAATTAGAGAGAGTTTTACCCATCATCCCGAAAAACCAGTCCTCTTAATGGGCGTTACGGGATCGGGGAAGACGGTATTATATGAAAGACTTCTAAAAGAGGCTTTATGTAAAGGCCAAGGCGCCATGATTTTGGTGCCGGAAATCGCCCTCATTCCCCAAGTCTATGGTCGATTTGTTGCCCTTTTTGGTGAAAAAGTGGCTGTTTTGCACAGTCATATGTCCATGGGCGAAAAATTTGACCAATATTGCCAGATTGCCCAGGGAAATAAACCAATCGTCATCGGCCCAAGATCTGCTGTTTTTTCTCCTGTTAAGGATTTGGGGCTGATTGTCATTGACGAAGAGCACGAAGATAGTTACAAAGAAGAACAGCGTGCCCTACGTTACCATGCCAGGGAAGTGGCGCTTTTGAGAAGCCATCAGAGGGGTACCCATCTTCTCCTCGGTAGTGCAACACCAAGCCTTGATAGCTATGATAAGGCTTTTTGTCGTAAGATGTATGGCGGTTTTAGACTGGATACCCGAGTCAATCAAACGAAACCACCAAAAATGACGATTATCGACATGAAAAATGAGCCCTACGACACAATACTCAGTGCCTCAATGAAGAAAGCCTTAGTAGACTGTTATCAGCAAGGCAAAAAAAGTATCCTCCTACTCAATCGAAGGGGATATCATCAATTCTTAATGTGTCGCCACTGCGGAGAAGTCGTCCTTTGTCCCCATTGCGACGTCCCTTTAAAATACCACAAGACGATAGATCGCTTAATGTGCCACTATTGCGGGTATTCGGTAAAGGGGATCAAAACTTGCCCCACTTGTAAGAGCCCTCACTTATATCCCAATGGAATGGGCACTCAGCGTATTGAAGAAGAAGTGGCAAAACTACTGCCAAAGGGTAAGATTATTCGCATGGATGCCGATACCACAAATACAAAGAATGCGCACCAAAAGCTTCTTTCCACCTATATGGAAGAAGGCGATGTTTTGATCGGTACACAGATGATTGCGAAGGGTCTTGATATCGATACAGTTACTTTAGTGGGGATTTTATCGGTGGACAGTATGCTCTACGGTGATCATTTTAAATCGGCAGAAAAAACGTGCCAGCTCTTAAATCAAGTGGCAGGAAGAGCAGGAAGAGGCGCTTATAAAGGAGAAGTACTGCTCCAGACATTTGATCCCGATCATTATGCCATCTTAGGTGCCGATGATTACGATGGATTTGTGAATACGGAACTACAAATACGCAAAAAACTCCACTATCCGCCGTATTTTCATCTCTACCGAATCACCATGCAAGGGGGAAGTGAAGAGCGGGTAGAAAAAGACTTGATGATGATCAAAGAGCTCCTCAAAAAGAAGCTGAAAAACACCATACTGATTGGTCCCGCACCTTTAGAAATCAAAAAAATTAAAGATCAATACTACTATGGCCTCACCATTAAGAGTCAACATAAAATTAAAGATGTGGTAGCAGCCATAGGAGCAACAAAAAAGAACATAAATCAAAGCCATACCCTGGTTATTGATAGATTATAGGAGGAAAACCCATGGGAATTCGCAATATCCGTACCGAAGGAGATCAAATCCTAAATGCAGTTTGTAAAGATGTGACAGAAATCAACGACAGGTTACTGACCCTCATCGATGACATGATAGACACCATGTACGAGAATGATGGAGCAGGCATTGCGGCACCTCAAGTGGGCGTCATGAAAAGAGTCATCGTCGTTGGCGTGACTGAGGAGCCTATTGTCCTCATTAATCCAAAACTGATTTCCGAAGAAGGTAAACAAAGAGACTTAGAAGGCTGCCTCAGTGTCCCCGAGATCTTCGGCGTCGTTGAAAGGCCTCTTAAAGTCGTCGTATCTGGCATTACGCCGGAAGGGGAAGAAGTGGAGATAGAAGGAGAAGGTTTTTTGGCCAGGGCATTGTGCCATGAGCTGGATCACTTAGACGGCATTTTATTTAGAGATCACGTCATTCGCTACGTCGATAATAGCGAGAGCTACGATCCAACTGAAGACCCCGATTATACAGAAGAAACATAGAAATACTTCACATACATTTCATTTGCTTCGTATAAACTATCCTCAGGGAGTAAAGAAGATGAAAATATTATTTATGGGGACACCGGATTTTGCGGTGCACTCACTTAAAGCACTCATTGATAACGGACTGAATGTGGTCGGTGTGATCACCATGGAAGATAAGCCTGTAGGTCGCAAAAGAATCCTCACAAAAAGCCCAGTCAAGTGCTATGCAGAAGAGAATGGACTTCCCGTCCATACGCCAAAATCCATGAGAACGAAAGAAACGGAAGACCTACTGAAGTCTTTTGATGCCGACTTCTTTGTGGTGGTGGCTTACGGTAAGATTTTGCCGAAAAACATATTAGACATTCCAAAGATTGCCCCCATTAATGTCCACGGATCCCTTCTTCCTCAGTATAGAGGACCGGCACCCATCCATGAGAGCCTCATAATGGGCGATTATATCACCGGTATTACAACGATGATTATGGACGAAGGCTTAGATACGGGCGATATGCTTCTTAAAGAGACTTTAATCATTGGTGACCACGAAAGAATCGAAAGC
>CAYJGI010000032.1:9236-11485 GCA_964369705.1 uncultured bacterium | reverse complement strand
CTAAAGCACCGGCAGGGTATTCTTCTTGAGGGATATGGGACACAAAACGTTTTGCATCTAAGTGGCAACCAAGACCGCCACCGGGAGTGATAACGGGGATGCCTTTATTGTCCAGCTGTTTGACCATTTCTTCAATGAAGATCGGTCCCTGGCTGATCATATCAAAATCCATAGATTCTTGCATACCGATGTTCAAAGCTTCCATCTCTTTAACACTCATACCACCGTATGTTAAGAATCCTTCGTATAGTGTGAGATGGTCTTGCATCTTGCGTACGAGATCATCGTCATTGAGGAGAATACCGCCACCTCTGACGCAACCGAGTTTTCTGGCGGAGAAGTAGATGACATCGCTTAAGTCTGAGATGCGTTTTGTAATCTCTTCAATACTCATATCTTTGCAAGCTTCTTCTCTTGTCTTAATGAAGAAGAGGTTATCGGTGAGAAGGCTGGCATCCATTACAATGGGAATTCCGTGACTGCGGCTAATCTCTGATACAGCTTCCATGTTTTCAAGGCTAATGGGCTGACCGCCGATGAGGTTGGTACCCACTTCAATACGTACGAAGGGGATTTTATCGGCGCCGATTTTTGCAATCAGGGCTTTTAATGCATCTAAGTCAAAATTACCTTTAAAAGGGCAATCGCTGGTGGGGTTGAGTCCTTCTTCAATGATGACTTCTTCTACAGTACCGCCATTGACTAAGATGTGGGCTTTTGTGGTGGTGAAGTGGTAGTTCATGGGGACGACATCGCCTTCGTTTACTAAAGTGAGACCGATGAGATTTTCGCAGGCTCTTCCTTGGTGGGTGGGGATGAAGTGTTTTTTACCGAAGATTTTTTGTAGTGTAGCTTCTAAACGGAAGAAAGTTTCGCTTCCGGCGTAAGCATCATCGGCGTAGATCATGGAGCTCAGCTGGATATCACTCATGGCATTGACGCCACTGTCTGTCAGCATATCGAGGAAGATGTCTCTGTTCTTCAGTAAGAAGGTGTTATTACCGGCTTCTTCGATTCTCTTTTTTCTTTCTTCTACGGGGATGAGGTTGATTTTTTGTACGATTCTTGCTTTGTGCATTTCTACTGGGACACTGTCGTTGTTGAAAAATTGGATTTTTGTCATTTTTTTGTTTCTCCTTAGTGTGATTTTGATTTTTTTTGAAAAGAAAAAAGGACGGACATGAAAAAAACCTTTCTCCAACATGAAGCAAATGTGCTTCAAGGGACGAAAGATTTCCGCGGTACCACCCTCATTATAACTTCTCAAAAAAAGTTATCACTTATCGAGGTCTAACAACCTCTAACCCTGTAACGGAGGTATCCGTGTAGACCTACTATGATTCAGCCTACAAGCTCGGGAGTGTATGTTGTATATCCATCCATGTTTGCTCGCACCAACCGCAAACTCTCTGAAAGGGAAGGGGATATTTTTTGCTCCGTCTTTGCCTTTTCTCTTTTCAACTAAGCCTATTGTACAATGGCATTTCATCATTGTCAATACTTTTTTTTATGAATTTATAAATATATTTTAATTTATTTAAAACGACGAAGAGCCTTTATATGAAAGGCTCTTCAAAATAAATCCCTTCGTCATCAATAAGATAACGATAAAAAAAATTAAATTTTATTCTCTAATTCTTGGGTCTCTCCTAAGGGGATGAGATGGGCGACGTGCTTCTTATACGTGTAGATATAGAGAACGAAAACCAGCACAGAAGCAAAGGCTTCAGAGAGGGGAAAACTCATCCATACGCCGTTCACGCCGAACTTAGAAGAGAAGAAGTAGGCCATAGGTAAGATGGCCAAAAGCTGGCGTAGGACACTGACATACATACTGTAGAAGCCCTTCCCGATAGATTGATAAAAAGTGCTGACAATAATATTGACACCGGCAAGGGGGAAAGCGATGCTAATAATCTTGAGGGCAGAGGTCCCGATCTCACGGATGGCATCGGTAGGATTAAAGAGATTCAGCAACAGGTCTGTGAAGAAGAAGAAAATCACAAAACCCGTGATCATAAGGCATAAGGCAATCATCACACCAATTTTAAGGGTTTTTGTAAGGCGCTCTTTATTCCCTGCACCAAAGTTGTATCCCATGATGGGCATGAGGCCTTGATTGATACCAAAAATCGGCATAAAGAAGAAACTCTGAAGCTTGAAGTAGATGCCAAGAACCGATACAGCAGCACCGGAAAACCCAATCAAAATACCATTTAACAAGGTAATTAAGAAGCTGGCTACCGTCT
>CAYJGI010000032.1:5727-9226 GCA_964369705.1 uncultured bacterium | reverse complement strand
CGTCTGCATGATCATAGAAGGGACTCCGACGGAGTAGATTTGTTTGATGATGTAAAGCTTTGGTCTAAAGCCCCTAAAGCTGATTTTGACGGCGTGATTCTTCTTGATGAGAAGGATAATGGCTAAGGCCATGGCAACAAACTGGCCAATCACGGTGGCAATGGCAGCGCCGGTGACGCCCATGGCGGGAAGACCGAAGTAGCCGAAGATGAAGATGGGGTCTAAGACGATATTGGTGATGGCGCCTAAGATTAAAGTGAACATGGGATAAATCATATTGCCCGTACCTTGAAAAATCTTTTCAATGGCAATTTGGATAAAGATGGTGAAGCTACAACACAGGACGATGGTGGCATAGCTAACGCCCATGGAATGGATAGCGGCATTCTCATAAAAGAGCATCATAAAAGGCTCTACGGCAAATAATCCAATAAAGAAAAAAACCACAGAAGAGACTCCCGCTAAGAAAATCCCATTGGTAGCGGCGTGATTGGCATCTTCTTGTTTTCTTGCGCCAAGGCTTCTTGCAATATAAGAATTAATGCCGACACCGGTTCCCACGGCTACGGCAATAAGAAAAGTCTGCAAAGGAAAAACCAGAGAGACAGACGTCAGAGCATCCTCACTAACCCTCGCAACATAAATACTGTCAACAATATTATATAACGCTTGTACCATCATACTGAACATCGATGGTATGGCCATTTTCATAATCAGTCGGAAGATTGGTTCGTGGCCCATTTTGTTTTGCATAAAAAACACTCCTAATTCATTTCGATGATTGTCATATTGAAACACTTCATGATACAATAAGGGATATAAAAAGTGTGGTATCCACTACAAATATGGATACAACCTTCATATTATCTCACATATTTTGATATTGTTCAAGGCTCTGGAGGGTTCTATGAAAATAAAACTATTAGATGAAAATTGTCGCCCCTACAAAAAATACACCAGCGATGCAGGATGGGATCTGAAAGCAAGAATCGACGCAGAAATCGTTATTCACCCAAAGGGGATTGTAACGGTACCTATTGGCGTTTGTGTCGAGATTCCCGAGGGTTTTGTCGGTGATATCAGGCCAAGAAGTGGCCTTGCCAAAAAAGGCATCGTTGCCCAATACGGCACGGTGGATGCGCCCTATCGTGGCGAAATCCAAGTAACTCTCGTTAATGTAGGTGATGCTTCTTATACCATCTTACCCTATGAGCGTGTGGCACAGCTTGTGGTGCTCCCCATCTTCTTAGAATCTTTAGAAGAAGTGGATTCTCTCACGGAAAGCGATCGAGGCGACTCCGGTTTTGGCTCTACGGGGAAATTTTAGTTTTTCTATTCTTAGCTTTAAGAAGTTTTAAAAAAAACCATCATAAAAGCGATGTGAAGATTTTTTCACATCGCTTTTTTTAGTTGATGGATCAATTAAGAGGATTTAAAAACCTTCTTCAAGAGAAGAACGACGAGAATTAGCATCAATACCACAAAAAAGATGCCCGACATCCCATCCATGAATAGCTGAAAGCCCAGTTGTAAGTTTTGTATCATGGTAGTCCTCCTTTAAGCCATCAATAGCGGCACAAGATAGATGATAATACCACCGGCTAAGGCCGATGCGATTTGTCCTGAGACGTTGGCACCTACGGCGTGCATTAAGAGATGGTTTTCTTTATCTTCTTCTAAGCTCATTTTTTGGATGACCCTCGCGGACATGGGGAAGGCGCTGATGCCGGCGGCACCGATCATTGGATTGATTTTATTCTTTGAGAAGAGGTTCATCACTTTAGCTAAGAGAACCCCACCTATGGTATCAAAGATGAAGGCAATGAGGCCGATTCCCATGATGAGTAAAGTGTCAAGGGAGACGAACTTGTCGGCGACTAAACTAAAACTAATGGTAATGCCGAGGATGAGGGTAATGAGGTTTGTTAAGATGTTTTGAGCCACATCGCTGAGCTTATCTAATACGCTACATTCTCTCAGTAAGTTGCCAAACATCAAGAACCCCACAAGACCCACCGACATAGGCGCCACAAAACCGGAAATCACCGTCACGACAATGGGGAAGAGGATACGGACGGTCTTGCTCACGTCATCTTTGGCATAGGGCATTTTGATCATACGCTCTTTCTTCGTCGTAAAAAGTCGAATGGTAAAGGGTTGTACGATAGGCACCAAAGCCATATAGGAGTAAGCCGCTACGGCAATAGGGCCGATATAATTGGAGTTCAAAATGAGGGAGATTAAGATGGACGTCGGGCCATCGGCGGCACCGATCATACCAATGGTGGCAGCATCTTTAAACTCAAAACCAAGGAGAAGGGCGAGGATCACTGCCACAAAGATTCCAACCTGTGCTGCGGCGCCGAAGAGAAAAAGCCTGGGATTTGATAATAGGGGACCGAAGTCAATCATGGCACCGATACCGATAAAGAGTAAGAGGGGCAGCGCTTCGCTGGCTTCAATGCCTACACGGTACAGCCACTCAATAATCCCCGTCACTTCACCGATTCCCGCCATTTCTTGATTGATGGCACCGGAGAAGGGGAGATTGACTAATATGGCACCAAAGCCCATGGGCAATAGTAGGGCAGGCTCATACTTCTTACCGATGGCTAAGAAGATGAGTAAAGCACCTATGGCCATCATGAGGAGCTGTTGCCATGTAACTGATAATAAACCATGGAATATATAATCCATAAATATCCTTTCAGTATGTTTTTATTCTTACTCTTTATTGTAAGTTATTTTTGCCATCATATCAATAAAATACCCATAAAATCAAAAAGAAAAGCATTTTTATAATCAAAAAATAAAATACAAAATCAAATTTCATAATGAAAAATTTAACAATAATTAATTTGAAATTTTTTTCAAAAAAGTGTTGACAATCAAAGGGATAGACCCTATAATAAAGTTATGAAACGAGATTTCATAACAACTAATTAACTCATCATATTTTAAATTCCTCTTGACAATAGCTCCCTTCTCTGTCACTCCACCACCGCAGAGAAGGGGACTGAAGTCACCTTGATGAAGGATTGCTACTAAGGGTAGCTTCATAAAACCCCTTTAGGTCCTAATCTTCGCAAAAACTCAAAAAAACCATCGACACATTCTTCGTGAGAAGAATGGCTGCCCAATCGGTGATTTTTCTTGATGATAATAATATTTTTGTATACTCCTAACAAAAAACACTCTAACGGGTGTTTTTTGTTGTTCATGAAGATATTGAGTCTATGGCAAAAAAACAAGCCCCCTCTTTTATGATAGGAAGAGGGGGTTTTGTATTGTGTGTTAAATCATTACCTGAGGAGGAACCACTGGACGTAGCGCTTTCTTTAATGACGTGAGATCCTCATCGGTGGCTTCTTCGTAGCCATCAAAAGGGAAGGGAATTTGAAGCTTCTCATACTTTGAAAGGCACAGCTTCTTAAAAGGCAAAAGCTCAATGCGCTCAACAAAATCACCGTAGGTAGGGATTGTCTGTTGTAAAAAATCA
>CAYJGI010000032.1:0-5716 GCA_964369705.1 uncultured bacterium | reverse complement strand
TCCCGGGACAATGACTTGCCTGAGCCACGTGGGTTTTTCAAGGGAAGCAAGATACTTGAGTGTCTGCACGAGGTTTGCCATGGGCAGGCCGGTGTAAGTCTTGTAATCTTCATCGGTAATGAATTTTACATCAAGAAGAATAAGGTCTGCCATGGACAGGGCTTTCTTTGATTCTTCGTTAAAGATGAGTCCACTGGTGTCAATGGCTGTGTGTATGCCTCTTTCTTTAGCGAGACCCGTGACTTCTTGCACAAAAGATGCTTGAAGGAGGGGCTCTCCACCGCTTAAAGTCAATCCGCCCCCTTGTTTGAAATACGGTCGGTAGCGCATGACTTTATGGAGGAAGTCTTCTGCCGTGAGGGTGAGAGGGCCTTTTACGGGCCACGTCTCGGGGTTATGGCAATAACCGCACCGCAAAGGACAGCCCTGTAAAAAACCGACGAATCGAATCCCGGGGCCGTCGAGGGTCCCCATGGTCTCAAAACTTTGGAAAACCCCGAGGAGAGGATAACGCTCCATTGGCTACATTTTTTCGTGGAAAGTACGCTGAATGACTTCCCACTGCTGTGGACGACTGAGTCTGGTGAAATTAACGGCATACCCCGATACACGGATGGTGAGGTTTGGATAGTTTTCCGGATGGTGGTAAGCATCGATGAGTTTATCACGATTTAAGACGTTGACGTTAATATGGTGGGCATTTTGCTCAAAGTAACCATCGAGGATTCTCACCAAGTTGTCAATTCGCTCTCCTTCGTTCTTACCGAGGGCTTCAGGCACCATACTGAAAGTATTGCTGATACCATCTTGGCAGCAAGCATAGGGGAGTTTTGCCACGGAATTAATGGCGGCAAGGGCACCGCTGATTTCACGATTATGCATGGGATTGGCACCGGGAGCAAAGGCTTCGCCCCCTTTTCTACCATCGGGCGTGGGTCCCGTCTTCTTACCGTAAGTAACGTTGCTGGTAATCGTTAAGATGCTTAACGTATGGCGGGCATTGCGATAGGCCGGCGTCTTTGTTAAGTCGTTGTAGAAGTTTTGTACTAATTCTACGGCAATTTGGTCAACTCTGTCGTCGTCATTGCCGTATTTTGGGAAATCGCCTTCTGTAATATAGTCAACGATGAGGCCTTCTTCATTACGGACGGTCTTCACTCTGCCGTAACGGATGGCGCTTAAAGAGTCGGTAACGACGGAAAGTCCCGCAATACCAAAGGCCATGAGGCGCTCAACCTGTGTATCATGGAGGGCCATTTGGATCTTCTCGTAGGCATATTTATCGTGCATATAGTGGATTACATTCATGGTATTGACGTATAGTTTTGCAAGCCATACTTGATACTCTTTGAAGATGGCGAGGACTTCATCATACTCTAAATACTCCTTAGGATAGATCTCACCGACGGGACCTACTTGCTTGCCGGAGATTTCATCTCTACCGCCGTTCAGTGCAAAGAGAAGGAGTTTTGCAAGGTTGCACCTCGCACCAAAATACTGCATTTGTTTGCCCACGGTCATACCGGATACACAGCAAGCAATGGCGTAATCATCGCCATAGGTAGCACGCATTAGGTCGTCGTTCTCGTATTGGATGGCATCGGTATCAATGCTTGCCTTCGCACAAAAATCTTTAAAATGCGCTGGTAATTCTTCGGACCATAGGACGGTGAGGTTTGGCTCCGGTGCCGGCTCTAAGTTGTAGAGGGTATTAAGGACACGGTAGGAGTTCTTAGTGACTAAGCTATTGCCGTTTAGGGCCATACCACCGACGGCCTCTGTAATCCACATGGGATCACCGCCAAAACCTTCGTTATATTCCGGCGTTCTTAAGATACGGGCCATGCGAAGCTTTAAGATGAACTGATCCATAATCTCTTGAGCTTCTACTTCTGTAAGGACGCCATCTCTTAGATCTCTTTCAAAATAAATATCAAGGAAAGTACTGACACGGCCAAGGCTCATGGCAGCGCCGTTTTGTTCTCTAATGGCGGCAAGATAAGCAAAATAAGTCCACTGAGTGGCTTCCAGTGCATTCTTCGCAGGAATAGAAATATCAAAACCATAACTCTCCGCCATGACTTTGAGTTTTTTTAAGAAATCGATTTGGGAGTAGACTTCTTCCATCTGGCGAATGTTATCGGCATCCATGAGGTTAAGCCCTAAGGCGAACTTGTCTTTTTGTTTTTCACTAATCAAAAAATCAACGCCATAAAGGGCGACACGGCGATAATCACCGATGATACGGCCACGGCCATAGGCATCGGGAAGGCCTGTGATGATACCGGACTTACGGGCAAAAACCATCTCCGGCGTATAGACACGGTAGACGCCGTCATTGTGGGTGGTACGATAAGTGAATTGTTTTTCAAGCTCTGGATCTAAGGCATAACCATAGGCCTCCGCCGCTTCTTTGGCCATACGCATACCGCCAAAGGGTTGTACACCCCTCTTTAAAGGTGCATCGGTCTGAAAACCGACAATAAGCTCATTGTCTCGATCTAAGTATGCCGGTGGATACGTATTGAGGCTACTGGCAACTTCCGTATTGACGTCAAGGACACCGCCTCGCTCTGCTTCCAGTTTTTGGAGGGCTTTATACTGATTCAGTAAGCCCAGTGTCTTAGGGGTAGCACCCTCTAAGAAATCACTGTCCCCTTGATACTCCGTATAATTGTGTAAAATAAAATCCGAAACATTGATGGTTTCTTTCCATGTTTCTCCTAAAAAACCTTTCCATGCATTATTGCTATTCATGTTTTTTCCCCCTTATCGTCTATTATATAGAATCTCTTATCATTTAAAATTCATTCAAAAAAATCGCTTTCCTCTGTGTTCATAAGATGTACTCAGAAGAATAAAAAACGGGCATTCCAATAAAAAACGGGCATTCCAATAAAAAAGGGCATTCCTATAGGGAACGCCCAGACGGTCGACTATTAAAAGACTCCTTGCACGTGGTAATCTCCACTGAACCGTCAGCAACGGAATCTACTATTATTGTAGTAGATAACAAAGGGTTTGTCAACAGCTTTTTGAAATAATAGTAACGATTATTATAAAGAATGTGTAAAAAAACGGTAAATATAAAAACACCACTTCCCCTTTAAATATCATAAAAAAAAAGTGGCTTTTTTGTATGAATCAGTTATAATCAAATTATAGTGAATACATACGCAATCATCAGCAAAACGACATATAAGGAGAACAACACAATGAAAACCTATGACTTTCAAGAGATTAACCAGCGGATCATCAATCTTCTGCGTCCCATGCAAAGCCCAATAGTTGCAAAATTCTTAAAAGAAGAAAAAGATGCAGCGCCCTATGAAGGCGTGAGATGGTACCCTGATAGAAGCTCCGTCTGTACCCTCTTTAGCATGCCGGCATACTTTGATGGCATCTTCGGTATGAAGCGGTGCAACTTCTCGGGATACTGTGGCGCTTGTAATGGCCTCTCTCCCCAAGACGAAGACTGGCATAACGGTAAGACTTTAAGCAGTGGCGTGACCCGCTGGCATAGAAGCAGTGAAGATGCAAAAGCCCATATGAAAGCCATTGCCATTGATGCACCGGAAGATACCCTCTATGGAATGCTCACAGCCACCTTGAAGGGCGGATATATTAAAGACCCCGATGTGGTCAGCTTAGCCCTTTTACCGGCGGCGGCTTTTCATCTTTTAGCCGGCCTTGTGGAGAAGGATTATGAGATGATTCACTTCCCCTTTAGAGGAGAATCCACTTGTGCCGATACGTGGAACTATACATACCGCACGGGGAAGCCTGGCCTCTCTTTAGGATGTCGTGGGGATAGAAGTGCAGGAGGACTCCATGCCAACGAAGTGCGCATTACCCTAACCATAGAAGATTTAGTAAAAGCCTTAGAGGGTGTAGAAGCCATTGAAGAAGGCGGAATCCATTATCCTTATTATCCCATGGGCGATACCCTTAATTTTTAATAAATATAAAACACCACAAGATATACGAAAGGCAACAAAAAAACAAACTGCCACTATCAAAAAAAAGATAGTGGCAGTTTTATTTTGTATCAAGGGTTGATCACTGATTTTTTGGTTCTATCCCTTATGCTTCAGTGTCTTCTGCAGGCACCTTACGCCGTAGTTTTCGATCGAGCCACTCTACGACGAAGGTTGAGCCGAAGATGAGAATCGCACCGATGAACTGCCTGGGACCGAAGGGCTCTAAGAAGAAAACGGCGCCAAAGATGACGGCAGTAATGGGATCTAAATAACTGATGAGAATAATATCTTGGGCGTCGGCGGTACGAAGGGCATTAAAATATAAGAAGTAAGCAAAGCCCGTCTGAATAATGGCAAGGAAAAGAAGCAAAGCCCAAGGCATAGCACCCATAGAAAACACGCTACCGGTATTCATAAAGAAGAACGGTGCAAAAAGAATGGAAGCGGTGCCCATTTGTATGAGGGTTCGCTGAAGTCCTGGTACTGTAGGGGATAACTTATTAAAGATAATAACGCCGGCATAAGTCACAGAAGAAGTCAGGGCAAAGAGAATTCCCTCTGTATGGTGATAAGTAACGGCTTCTCCACCGGAAGGACTATAAATCACAAGGAAAAGCCCGACGGCACTAATGAGGATGGCAATTAACTTAACGGGGCGAAAAGTCTCTTTAAAGAGTAAGGGCGCCACACATCCTAAGATAATAGGTCCCGTATAGTGGGATAAAGTGGCAATAGCCACAGTGGTATATCGATAAGCGGTAAAAAGGGTGAGCCACGTAAGCCCCATGCAGACACCGGCCAAAGCAACAAAAAACACTTGTTTCTTGTCGTACCGTCCAAACCGAAAGCTTTTGCCATTACTAAAATAAAAGACAATCAGTAAGAAAAAAGTCGCAAAGATGGCACGGAGGGAAATCATCACCGGCGTATCCAGAGGAATATTACGGACAAAAAGGCTAACACTTCCCCAAAGAAGGCAAGCGAGAATCAATTTTAGTTTTGTGGATGTTTGTGGATTCATAGACCCTCCTAATAGACAAATACCATTATACCCCAAGAAACAAAAAGAGCCAATAAAAAATTCAAAATCACAGCTTTTTGTAGAAAATCACGACAAGAAATCAAATTTCCCGGGAAAAAACGACAAAAAAAACACCCCGAAGGGTGTTTTTAGGTTTAAGCTCTTGTGGTGATTTCAACAATCTTTAATAAGATTTGTACCACGGTTTCAAGGCTTTCTACTGAGACGTACTCGTAGCGGCCGTGGGCATTATTCGTGCCGGTACAGAGATTGGGGCAAGGAAGACCCATAAAACTAAGCCTTGCACCGTCGGTTCCTCCACGAATGGGATCGACTAAGACGGGAATATCAAGCTCTTCCATGGCTTTTTTTGCATGATCGATGATGTACATATGGGGCAGGATGGCTTCTTTCATATTGAGGTAACTATCGGTTAAGGTGACTTCTACAGTACCTTCGCCATATTTATCATTGAGATAATCGGCAATGGTTTGAAAGCGGGCTTTCTTTTGTAAAAAGCCTTCCATACTGTGATCTCTGATAATATAAAGAAGATTGGACTCTTCCACGTGGCCTTCCATACTGTTAAGATGGCTGAAGCCCTCGTATAGTTCGGTATTGGCAGGATCTTCAAAAGGGGGAAGCATTCCGTGGAATTCCATTGCAATGAGCTGGGCGTTTTTCATTTTGCCTTTGGCACTACCGGGATGGATGC
>CAYJGI010000031.1:0-11588 GCA_964369705.1 uncultured bacterium | reverse complement strand
CGTGAAGGTGGCAGAACTGTAGGTTCCGGCGTTGTTGCTTCTATTGTTGAATAATGATGAAGAAGAAGCCGTGGGAGTAAAAAACTCCCACGAGCCTTCAGAAAAGGAGGAAGAATATGGCAAATCAAAAAATTCGGATTCGCTTAAGAGCTTATGAGCATAACTTACTAGATAAATCCGCCAGAAGAATTGTAGAAACAGCCAAGCGTACCGGTGCTACCGTGTCTGGCCCAATCCCGCTTCCCACAGAGAAGCAAATCTATACCATTCTTCGTTCCCCACATAAATACAAGGATTCGAGAGAGCAGTTTGAACAAAGAACACATAAGAGACTCATTGATATTATTGATCCAACACCAAAAACAGTGGATGCACTGATGAGACTGGACTTACCAGCCGGTGTGGATATTGAAATCAAATTATAATTCACACGAGGGTAAGGAGGTGTAATCCAGCATGAAAAAAGCAATCTTAGGCAGAAAAGTCGGCATGACCACTATTTTTGACGAGAACGCAAACGCCATTCCCGTGACCGTTGTCTTATCAGGTAACAACTACGTGATTCAGAAGAAGACGACTGACGTTGACGGTTATGATGCCATTCAAGTTGGTTTTGCAGATAAAAAAGCAAACAGAACAATTCAGCCTGAAAAAGGCCACTTCGCCAAGGCTAACGTGCCTGTTAAGAAGTTTGTTAAAGAATTCAGATTAGAAGATATCAGCGGTTATGAAGTCGGTCAACTCATTGATGTTAACCTATTTGAAGCCGGTGAAAAAATCGATGTCACAGGTACCTCAAAAGGTAAAGGCTTTGCCGGCGCCATCAAGAGACACAACTTTAGTCGTGGACCTATGGGTCACGGTTCTATGTACCACAGACGCCCCGGTAGTAACGGCGCCACTGAGCCTGCCCGTGTTTTTAAAGGCACAAAAATGCCAGGACACATGGGTGTGGACAAAGTAACCGTTCAAAACCTAAGCATCGTAAAAGTAATGCCAGAGCATAACCTAATCTTAATCAAAGGCGCAATTCCGGGCCCTAAAAAAGGTTATGTTATGATCAAGAGCACTGTGAAGAACAGTAAGTAATAGGCGAAAGGAGGAATTCACGAATGCCAAATGTAGCAGTATTAAACATGCAGGGCAAAGAAGTCGGTAACCTTAATCTCAAGGACGAAATCTTCGGCGTAGAAATTAAAGTAGACTTAATGCACCTTGCTGTTTTACAACAGCTTGCTAATAAAAGACAAGGTACTCACAGCACAAAGACCCGCGGTCAAGTCCGTGGTGGTGGTGCAAAGCCTTGGAGACAAAAGGGAACGGGCCGTGCCAGACAAGGTAGCCGCAGATCCCCCAACTGGCCAGGTGGCGGTATTGTTTTTGGTCCACAGCCAAGAACATACGGTTTTAAATTAAACAAAAAAGTGAAGAGATATGCCCTTAAATCAGCCCTCAGCGTAAAAGCCGGCGATAATAATATCGTTGTTTTGGATGAGCTTACATTAAGCGCACCAAAGACAAAGGATATGGTGGCACTTCTTAACAACTTAAAGATTGAGAAAAAAGCACTTTTCGTTACAGCAGGTCTTGACACTAACGTCGTAAAATCTACGAACAACATTCCAGGTGTAATGACCCTTGAAGCGAATTCCATCAATGTCTACGATATCCTGAACCACAATACCCTTGTGTTAACAAAGGATGCCGTAGCTAAGATTGAGGAGGTCTACATCTAATGGAAAGAACAAGTCATGATATCATTATTAGACCCATCATTTCTGAGAGAAGCATGGATCAGATCGAAGAGAAGAAGTATACCTTCGAAGTAAGACGTGATTCTAATAAATCAGAAATCAAAAAAGCAGTTGAAGAAGTTTTTGGTGTAAAAGTAGAAAAAGTATACACCATGAACATGAAGGGTAAAACGAAAAGATTAGGCGTTCATTTAGGACGCAGAAACCATTGGAAAAAAGCGATCGTCAAACTTACTCAAGAGAGTAAGACCATCGAGTTTTTCGACGGTTTAGCATAGTCTGTTAGGAGGACGTAAAATGGCTGCAATTAAAAGATTCAAACCCATTACCCCCGGCCGCAGATTTATGACGGTCTCTACCTTTGAAGACATCACCAAATCAACCCCGGAAAAATCGCTCACAGCACCTCTTAAGAGCAGCGGCGGTCGTAACAATCAAGGTAGAACCACTTCCCGTTTCATGGGCGGCGGTCACAAGCGTAAGTATCGTATCATCGATTTTAAAAGAAAAATGGACGGCGTACCTGCAAAGGTTGTCGCTATTGAATATGATCCAAACAGAAGTGCCAATATCGCGCTCCTTAGCTACCTCAACGGTGCAAAAAGCTACATCCTAGCACCTAACGGTCTTAAAGTAGGCGACATGGTACAATCGGGCCCCGGCGCCGACATCAAAGTCGGTAATGCAATGCCACTTGCAAACATTCCTTTAGGTTCTTTAATTCACAATATCGAACTCCAAAAAGGAAAAGGCGGACAATTGGTTCGTTCAGCCGGTACTGCGGCACAACTTATGGCTAAAGAAGGAACACACGCCCACGTGAGACTACCGTCCGGCGAAGTTCGTTTGATCCATATGGAGTGTAGAGCAACCATCGGTCAAGTAGGCAACATCAGCCACGAGCTCATTAAGATCGGTAAAGCCGGTCGTACCCGTTGGATGGGTAAGAGACCTCACAATAGAGGATCTGTTATGAATCCAGTCGATCACCCACACGGTGGTGGTGAAGGTAAAGCTCCTGCAGGTCGTAACCCTGTTACACCTTGGGGTAAACCAGCTCTCGGTTACAAAACACGTAAGCGCAACAAGTCTTCTGACAAGTATATTGTTAAGAGCAGACACAGCAAATAAATCTTAAGAACACATAGTTGACTTAAGAGAGGAGGCTAAATAGTGGGTAGATCACTTAAAAAAGGACCTTTCGCAGACGAAAGTTTATTAAAAAAAGTTATTGCTATGAATGAGGCCGGTGGAGAGAAGAAAGTTATCAAAACTTGGTCTAGAAGATCCACCATTTTCCCAGAAATGATTGGCCACACTTTGGCGGTTCATGATGGTAGAAAACATGTTCCTGTATATGTAACAGAGGATATGGTAGGGCACAAACTCGGCGAGTTTGCTCCTACTCGCACATACAGAGGCCATGCGGCAGATAAAAAAGAAAAATCTTCAGGCCGCAGATAGGAAGGAGGACACGGACTTGGAATCTAAAGCTATTGCAAAACACGTTAGAATTGCTCCAAGAAAAGTAAGAATCGTTTTGGACCTCATCAGAAATAAACCGGTGAAGGAAGCGTACGCTATTTTAAAGTACACACCAAAGCACGGTTCTGAAATTGTACAAAAAGTGTTGAAGTCTGCAGCAGCCAATGCTGTAAACAATCACGAAATGAACGAAGACAGTCTTTATGTGAAGACTTGTTATGCTGACCTTGGTGCCACCATGAAGAGAGTAAGACCAAGAGCACAAGGTAGAGCATTCAGAATCCTTAAAAAAACCAGCCACATCACAATCGTATTAGGTGAGAAGGAGGCATAACCTTGGGTCAAAAAGTACATCCAGTAGGATTTCGCGTAGGCGTTATTAAGGATTGGAAAGCCAGATGGTTTGCTGATAAAAAGCAATTTTCCGATTTCTTAATCGAAGATCATAACATTAGAGAGTTTTTAAAACAAAAGTTATATACTGCAGGTATCTCTAACATCGAGATTGAAAGAGCTGCCAGCAGAGTGAAGGTATCTATTTTCACTTCTAAGCCCGGTATGATTATCGGCAAAGGTGGATCAGGTATCGATGCCGTAAAGGCCGATGTACAAAAGCTCGTTAAAGGCAAGCAAGTGTCCGTTAACGTGGTAGAAGTACGTAATGCCGATATGGATGCTCAGTTAGTTGCTGAGAATATCGCTGCACAACTTGAGAGACGTATCTCTTTCCGTCGTGCAATGAAGCAATGTATGCAAAGAACCATGCGCTCCGGTGCAAAGGGAATCAAGACCCAAGTATCTGGCCGCTTAGGTGGTGCCGATATCGCAAGAAGCGAGAGATATAGCGAAGGCAACATTCCGCTACAGACTTTAAGAGCTGATATCGACTACGGTTTTGCTGAAGCCAACACCACTTACGGTAAGATTGGAGTAAAAGTTTGGATTTGTAAAGGGGAAGTCCTTCCTCAAAAAGTCCAAGCGGAAGAAGGAGGTCAATAACCATGTTAATGCCTAAAAGAGTAAAGCATAGAAAAGTGATGCGCGGTAAAATTCGCGGTAATGCAACACGCGGTACCGAGGTAACATACGGCGAGTTTGGCCTTCAATCACTGGATAGAGGTTGGATTACATCTAACCAAATCGAATCCGCCCGTATTGCCATGATGCGTCAAATCAAGCGTGGTTGTATAGTATGGATTTAGTTTTTTCCAGATAAGCCTATTACCGCTCACCCAGCGGAAACCCGTATGGGTAAAGGTAAAGGTGCGCCTGAGTATTGGGTAGCTGTTGTTAAGCCCGGTAGAGTGCTTTTTGAATTAGCCGGCGTACCGGAAGAAGTAGCAAAACGTGCCATGACACTCGCAGCCCATAAGTTGCCAGTCAAAACCAAATTCGTGGTAAAAAACACGGAAAGGGACGGTGAGTAGAATGAAAGTCAATGCAATTAGAGAAATGACAAGTGCAGAACTTGAAGTTAAAGTAAAAGAGTATAAGACAGAACTCTTTAATCTAAGATTCCAGAAGGCCACCGGCCAATTAGAGAATCCTTTGAGAATCAAACTCATCAAGAAGGATATCGCAAGAATCAAAACGATTATTAGAGAAAGAGAAATCGAAGCCCTTAAAGCTTAGGGAAGGAGGCAGAAACAGTGGAAAACGTACAAGGACTCAGAAAATCAAGAGTTGGTAGTGTTGTAAGCGATAAGATGGACAAAACAATCGTAGTTTCTGTTGAAACCCGCATCAGTCATCCCCTTTATAAAAAATACATTAAAGTAACCAAAAAGTATAAAGCACACGATGAGAACAATGAGTGCAGAGTGGGCGACAAAGTGAAAATCACAGAAACAAGACCTCTATCTAAGCAAAAAAGATGGAGAGTTGTAGAAATTATTGAAAGAGCGAAGTAGGCGTACCTTATTTTAGGGAGGGTAGCATAGATGATTCAGACACAAACAAGATTAAGAGTGGCAGATAATACCGGTGCGAAAGAAGTAATGTGTATCAAAGTTCTTGGCGGTACCCGTAGAAAATATGCCAATATTGGAGACGTTATTGTCGTTGCCGTTAAGCAAGCAACACCCGGCGGTGTTGTAAAAAAAGGCGACGTTCAAAAAGCTGTTATTGTAAGAACGAAAAAAGGCATGAAAAGACCCGATGGTTCGCAGATCCAATTTGACGAAAATGCCGTCGTCATTATCGATGCTCAACAAAATCCAAGAGGAACTCGTATTTTTGGACCTGTTGCCAGGGAATTAAGAGATAAGAAGTTTATGCGTATTATTTCTCTTGCTCCTGAAGTAATCTAAGGAGGAAATACAAATGGCAAAATTGAATGTAAAGACCGGCGACAACGTATACGTCATCACCGGTAAAAGCAAAGGTAAAAAAGGTAAAGTGTTATCTGTAGATCCCGCTAAAGGCAGAATTATTGTGGAAGGCGTCAACATGGGTACATTCCATGAAAGAGCCAGCCAACAAAATCCACAAGGCGGTATCATCCAGAGAGAGACGACGATTCACGCTTCTAACGTCATGTTTGTTTGCAAGAAGTGCAACAAGCCTGTAAGACTTGGTAGACAAGTGCTAGAAGATGGTTCTAAAGTACGCGTTTGCAAAAAATGCAACGAAGTCGTTGATTAATGGGCCGCTGGAAAGGAGGTAAATTATGACAAGACTTGAACAAAAGTATAAAGAAGAAGTTATGGCGGAAATGCAAAAAGAGTTTGGTTATGCCAACGTGATGCAGATTCCAAAAGTAGTTAAAGTTGTTGTAAATATCGGTGTCGGTGAAGCAAAAGAAAATGCAAAAGCCTTAGACTCCGCTGTGGCAGACCTCGCAAAAGTAACAGGTCAACAGCCAATTATTACAAAAGCAAAAAACTCTATCGCGAACTTTAAGCTTAGAGAAGGAATGCCAATCGGTACTAAAGTTACTTTAAGAAGTGACAAGATGTACTACTTCTTAGATAAATTATTCAATGTTTCCCTACCTCGTGTAAGAGACTTTAGAGGTATCAATCCAAAATCCTTCGACGGGAGAGGCAACTTCTCTCTCGGTCTTAAAGAACAGTTGATTTTTCCTGAAATCAGCTACGATCAAATCGACAAACTAAGAGGCATGGATATCACCATCATCACCACAGCAAAGACAGACGAAGAAGGTCGTGCGTTGCTACGCTTGATGGGAATGCCTTTTAGCAAAAACTAGGAGGAAACAAAATGGCAAGAACGGCGATGAAAGTAAAGCAAGCCAGAGTACAAAAATTTAGCTCAAGGGAATATACCCGCTGCAGAATCTGCGGACGTCCCCACGCTTATATGAGAAAATTCGGCGTATGCCGTATATGTTTTAGAGAACTAGCTTACAAAGGGGAAATTCCCGGCGTACGAAAAGCCAGCTGGTAATTACCAGATAGAGGAGGTTTAGTGTATGGCAATAACAGATCCTATCGCAGATATGCTTACGAGAGTTCGTAATGCAAATAATGTGTATCATGAGACCGTGGTAATTCCTTCCTCCAATATGAAAAAGGCCTTGGCCCAGATCTTAAAAGAAGAAGGTTTTATCAAAGATTTTGAGTGTACAGAAGATGGTAAGCAAGGTCTTATCACCGTTTCTATGAAGTACGGTCAAAACAAAGAAAAAGTAATTACAGGTTTAAAGAGAATCTCTAAGCCTGGTTTAAGAGTATATGTACAAAAAGACGAAATTCCAAAAGTACTAGGTGGACTCGGCGTCGCTATCATTTCAACATCCAAAGGTATCGTAACAGCCAAAACTGCTCGTACCTTAGGCGTAGGTGGCGAAGTCATCTGCTATGTTTGGTAAGAAGGAGGGTACATCATGTCAAGAATTGGTAAAGCACCTGTTAATGTGCCATCTGGCGTAACCATCGCACAAGACGGTAAGAAACTAACAGTAAAAGGTCCCCTTGGCGAGCTTTGCATGGACGTTCATCCTGAGATTAACGTAGAAATTGCAGACAACACCATCGTCGTTACAAGACCTTCCGATGTAAAAGAACATAGAGCCCTTCACGGTTTAACCAGAAGCCTGATCAATAATATGGTAGTAGGCGTTAGCGAAGGCTTTAAGAAAGACCTAGAGATTAAAGGCGTAGGTTATAGAGCCAGCTTAAACGGCAAAAACCTAGTCCTCAACGTAGGTTATTCCCATCCTGTGGAGATGGTTCCTCCTCAAGGAATCACCATTGAAGTTCCGCAACAGACCTCTATTATTGTCAAAGGTATTGACAAGCAAGCAGTCGGTCAAGTTGCAGCAAACATCCGTGCCGTTCGTCAGCCGGAGCCATACAAGGGTAAAGGTATCAAGTATACCGATGAAGTTATCCGTCGTAAGCTCGGTAAGACCGGTGCGAAGAAGTAGGGGTGAATGACAAATGATTAAAATGATTTCTAAGAACGACACAAGACAAAAAAGACACAGAAAACTAAGACGCAAGCTCTCCGGAACTACTCAGAGACCAAGGCTTAATGTGTTTAGAAGCAACTGCAATATGCACGCGCAAATCATCGATGACGTAACAGGAAAAACCCTCGTAGCAGCATCTACCCTAACGGCTTCCGTAAAAGCGGAAGCAGCAAACGGTGGCAACTGTGCCGCAGCGGCAGTCCTCGGTAAAACCATCGGCGAAATGGCAGTGGCACAAGGAATTAATACAGTAGTATTCGACAGAGGCGGTTATCTTTACCACGGCAGAGTGAAAGCATTAGCTGAAGCAGCCCGTGAAGCCGGCCTTGAGTTTTAGGAGGAGGGCAAACAATGCAACATATCGATCCGAATAAATTAGAACTCAAAGAGAAAATCGTAGCCATTAACCGTGTTGCCAAAGTTGTTAAAGGTGGTCGTAACTTCCGTTTTGCTGCTGTAGTAGTAGTAGGCGATGAGAACGGTCATGTGGGTTTTGGAACCGGTAAGGCAAATGAAGTGCCTGAAGCCATTCGCAAAGGTATTGAAGATGCAAAGAAGAACTTAGTTTATGTACCCCGTGTAGGACACACCATCCCACACCAGGTTAAAGGTAAATTTGATGGCGGTAAAATGATTCTTTTACCGGCTTCAGAAGGTACCGGTGTTATCGCCGGTGGTCCTGCCCGTGCCGTACTGGAGCTTGCAGGCATCCGTGATATCCTCACAAAATCCATTGGTTCGTCCAATCCAAACAATATGATCCGTGCAACCCTTAACGGATTACTTCAACTAAAAGTTGCTGAAGATGTTGCAAGACTCAGAGGCAAAACCGTTGAAGAGTTGTTGGGTTAGGAGGTATATTATGGCTAAAATACAAGTAAAATTTGCAAAATCTACCATCGGTAGACCAGACACACAAAAAAGAACAATCAAAGCTTTAGGCTTTCGCAAACTTCAACAAGTCAAAGTCTTTGAAGACACTCCTGCCGTAAGAGGGATGATTAACAAAGTATCTCACCTCTTAGAAGTAGTTGAGTTATAATGGAGGTGCGACATGCAATTACATGAGCTCAAACCAAATAAAGGTGCAAAGCACAGTAAAAAAAGAGTAGGTCGTGGTACCGGTTCCGGACATGGTACAACGGCTGCCCGTGGTATGAACGGCCAATGGTCTCGCTCCGGTGGCGGTGTAAGACCCGGTTTTGAAGGCGGTCAGATGCCCCTTCAAAGAAGATTACCAAAACGCGGCTTCAATAATATCTTCAAAAAAGAGTATGCCTTAGTTAATGTGGCATCCCTTGAAGAATTATTTGAAAACAATACCGTAGTAACACCAGAATTACTCATCCAAAACGGCCTCGTAAAGAAAGTACTAGACGGTGTTAAGATTTTGGGTAATGGCGAACTAACAAAATCTTTCACAGTACAGGCCCACAAATTTAGCAATGCTGCTACCGAGAAAATCACAGCAGCCGGTGGGAAGGTTGAGGTGATCTAAGGTGATCGAAAGCATTAAGAATATGTGGAAGATCGTAGATCTCCGCAAAAAAATTCTTTTCACCCTGGCAATGATCGTCATATACAGATTGGGTGCCTATATCCCCGTTCCAGGTATTGATGTAGAGGTGATTCGCCAGTACATTAATCAAGGTGCTTTACTTGGATTCCTTGATGTAATGTCCGGCGGTGCCCTCAATAATTTCTCAATTTTTGCAATGGGTATTTCGCCTTACATTAACGCTTCCATCATTCTTACCCTTCTGACAATTGCCATTCCTGCCCTTGAGCGTATCTCAAAGGAAGGTGTAGAAGGTCGTAAGAAAATCTCTCAATACACTCGTTATCTCACCGTTGTATTAGGTCTTGTTCAAGCCATCGGTCTTACCATTGGTTTAAGAAGTGCCATGATCGAGCCCGGCTGGACCACTTACATCATTATGATAACGACACTCACAGCAGGTACTGCTTTCATTATGTGGCTTGGAGAGCAAATCACAGATAAAGGCGTAGGCAATGGTATCTCTATCATCATCTTCGCTTCTGTGGTATCAACACTTCCTTCCATGTTTGTAAGGGTATTCTCCCTTGTAGCAGCCAATGCCGTGAATATCTTCTTAGCCATCGCTTTTGTGGTGTTTGCAATTGTTACTGTAGTAGGAATTGTATTCATTACACAAGGCCAAAGAAAAATCCCTGTACAATACGCAAAGCGTGTAGTCGGTCGCAAAATGTACGGTGGTCAAAGCACCTTTATTCCACTTAAAGTGAATCAATCCGGTGTAATCCCCGTTATCTTTGCTTCCAGCTTACTACTGTTCCCTGTGACGATTGCAGGATTCTTCCCAAGCAACGGCGTGGCCAATGCAATTAGCAACTTCTTAGATCCCAGTGGCGTTTGGTACTCTGTAATTTACGTATTACTGATCATCGCTTTTACGTACTTCTACACGAGCATTACCTTTAACCCCATTGATATGGCTGACAACATGAAGCAAAACGGTGGCTTTATCCCCGGCGTAAGACCGGGTAAGCCAACAAGCTCATACCTCATGCGCGTCATGAATCGCGTGACGTTAGTGGGTGGTGCTTTCCTTGCTTTAGTAGCCATTGTACCGAATTTCTTATTCTACAGCACATCCCTCAATATTGCTTTTGGTGGTACTTCACTTTTAATTGCCATTGGTGTCGCCCTTGAGACTATGAAGCAAATCGAATCTCAAATGACTATGCGCCACTATAAAGGCTTTATGAAGTAGGAGGCAAAGAATGAACGTCGTTCTTTTAGGTCCTCCCGGTGCCGGTAAAGGCACCCAAGCCAAAAAAATAGCTGAAAGCTTCGGAATTCCCCACGTTTCTACTGGAGATATGTTCCGCGAAAACCTCAAAAACGAAACAGAACTGGGTCAACTGGCCAAGTCCTACATGGATAAAGGTGAGCTGGTCCCAGACGCTGTTACGATTAAGATGGTAGAAGCGAGGCTCTCTAAAGAAGATTGTAAGGAAGGATTCTTGCTCGATGGATTTCCAAGAAATACGCAGCAAGCCGATGCCTTAAAAGCAGTGCTACAAACCATCAACAAAACCATTGATGTAGCCCTCAATATTGTAGTAGAAAAAGAAGAACTCATCAGTCGCCTGACTGGCAGAAGGGTTTGTAAATCTTGCGGAGCGAGCTTCCATGTGATGTTTCAGCAACCTAAGATTACAGATGTGTGCGACCACTGCGAAGGACCTCTTTATCAGAGGAGCGACGACAGTATCGACACCGTAGAAAACCGCCTTTCTGTCTACGACAAAGAAACAGCACCCCTCATCGCTTACTATGAGCAAGAAGGGTCATTAAAATCCGTCGATGGCGCAAAAGACGTTGATGAGGTTTTTGCAATGATTACTTCCATCCTAAGAGGATAGTCCATGATTATATTAAAATCAAAAGAAGAGATTTTGATCATGGAGGAATCGGCTTTTATTTTGAAAGAAACCCTTAAAAAAATAGAAGGAGCCATAGGCTCCGGCATTACCACCATCGAAATCGACGCCATCGCTGAAAAGCACATTAGAGACATGGGCGGCGTACCGACCTTCAAAGGGTACGGCGGCTTTCCAGGCTCCATCTGCATCTCGGTAGATGATACGGTCATCCACGGAATTCCCTCAAAAGAAATCCTTAAAGAAGGCAGTATCGTAAGCGTTGATATCGGTGTCACGTACAAGGGTTTTTGTACCGATGCCGCTCGAACCTTTGCCGTTGGAACCATTTCTGAAGAGGCAAGAAGACTGATTCAAGTCACGGAAGAAAGTTTTTTTAAAGGAATTGAAGTAGCGAAAGTGGGCAACCACTTAAGTGACATATCTAACACCATTTACGCCCACATCACACAAAACGGCTTCTCCGTCGTCCGTGATTTCGTGGG
>CAYJGI010000030.1:1106-11599 GCA_964369705.1 uncultured bacterium | reverse complement strand
TCTTCAAAACAGATGCCTTCCTTCGACTCATAAAGATGTAGAAGCGACTTTGCTTCTTCCAAGTCATTCTCTAAGACGAAGAGATCCACACCAAAGAGGCTGGTACCACCAAGGAGCTGCATGAATTCGCCGAAGTGGCGGTGTTTTAAGAAAACGGCGACGCCTTCTTCATCAAAAAAACCCTTCAGAAGGTGGGCTTCCGTTTCATCTGCCACAGTGGTAAGTTTTATGAGTTTTTCTTTATTATAGTCTCTTTCTTTTTTCTGATCCATGGTCGTCCTCCTCCAAGGTTATTTGTGGTAGCTTTCGTTTTTTATAATTTTAAACCAGCGATAGAGCTGTTCTGTAAAGATGAGTCGCATGAGCTGATGGGGATACGTGAAATCGCCAAAAGTCAGCTTTAATCCCGCTAATTTCAAGACTTCATCGGAAAGACCCAAGGAGCCTCCGATGATAAAAGCAAAGTGGCTGGTGCCTTCTACTGCTTTTTTGTCGATGAAGTCTGCCATGGCTATGCTGTCTTTTCGCTGTCCCAGTCGATCTAATGCAATCACGAAAGCGCCGGCGGGAATCTTATTTAAAATGGCTTTCCCTTCTTTTTGTTTGATTTTTTCCATTTCCAAGGGGCTTAAGTTGTCCCCCGCCCCTTCATCGGCGACTTCAATGATTCTAAACTCAACAAAACGGGAGAGCCTCTTACTATAATCGGCAATCCCTTCTCTCATGTACTGGTCTTTGACTTTGCCTGGTGCAATCAATGTAATCTTCATATATCTATTATATCAAAAACCGGTAGCTTTGCCTATTTTTTAATATTTTCTATTGGTGAAAAGCTGTATTTTTCCTATTCATGTTTTTTTTTAGGTGCATCATAAGGGATTCATAGATTTATTGTGGTAAATATTTTGAAAAACTATAAAAAAAATTTTTATTATGTTTTCATAAATCCAAATCGTTTTGCATATTTATAATGTTTTTTGGTGCAAAAAAAGAAATGTGCATTTTTTTACACAAAGTTGTTTTTAAATAATCATAAATGATTATAGGGGATTTTTGAGCGTATTATAGCGTTTTTTTATGTTTTTTGTTATTTTCCACGATAAAAATAATGGTTTTGGATATCAAGATTATAAAAATTTATGAATATATACTATAATTAAAAAATGTTTATAAATATTCCCTTGGCACTTGCAATTATATAATAATTTTTGATATTATAATAGTACGATTTATTTTATTGCCAAAAAGGCAAACATTTAATCAATCATAGGAGGAAATATGATGAAAAAACTTTTAGCGTTATTGTTAGTTGTTGTTATGGTTTTATCTTTTGCAGCATGCTCAACGACTCCAAGTGGAGAAGTCGACGGTGAAGATCCAATGGCCGATATGACTTGGGACGAGATTGTAGCTGCCGCTAAGGAAGAAGGCGAAGTTATTGTTTATTCTAACTTCCCAGAAGCAATCGAAGTTGAGATTCTTTCTGCTTTTGAAGAAGAGTACGGTATTGACGTTGTTTACACCAAAATCGGTGGTTCTATCCCAACAATGAACAAGTACTTAACAGAAGCTGAGAACGGTCAATCTGTTGTTGACTTAATCCAAATGAGTAGTGTAACTGCTATCACCATCGGTGAGAGAGGTTACTCAAAAGCAATTCCTGACTACCTACCCAACTTAGTAAACTTAAGCCCTGACTACCAACCTGAAGAATTCTTCTTACCAACAGTTATCGAAGCTATCGTATGTGTGTACAACACAGAAATGGTTTCTCCTGACGAGCTTCCAGATACTTATGAAGATTTAGCAGATCCAAAATACACAGGTCAAGTTATCATGGGTTCTCCTGAGAACTCTGCTAACACCGTTAAGTTTATCCAAGGTACCAAAGAGCTTTATGGCGAAGACTTCATCTCTAAGCTCCAAGCTATCGACATTATGGAAGTTGACAAAGAAGTTACCGCTGCTGACTTAGTAGGTAAAGGCGAAAGACCATGGGCATTCATGAGCCAGAACGCTGCTTCTACTGCTATCGGCGCAGGTGCACCTCTTAGCTTCAAAGCTATGGAACAAACATTTACCGGTGTTAACGGTATCGTATTACCTTACAAAGCTCCAAACCCACACGCTTCTTTAGTACTTGCTAACTGGATGATCGGTGAAACTCACCAAAACTTATTCGTAGACAATCTAAGAGCTATCGGTGCTACCACTGTTGCTAGAGCTCCAGAAGGTATCCCAGCACTTGAAGATTTAGGTTCTTATACTCCAGATCCAGACATCGTAGCTAACAACAGCGCCGATCTCATCAATGAGTGGCGTCAAGCTATGGATGCGAAGTAATAAATAACTGTTTTGACTGATTTTAAGGAGGACCGACATGGCTCAAATTATTGTTAAGAACTTAGTAAAGAAATTTGGTGACTTGACTGTCATTAATGACGTATCTTTCGTCGTACCAGACGGTGAGTTCGTTACATTGTTAGGACCATCAGGTTGCGGTAAAAGTACTATCTTAAGATGTATTGCAGGACTAGAGACTCCAGACTCCGGATATATCCAAATCGGTGATACTGTTATGTTTGATAGTTCTAAAAAAATCAACATAGCTACAGAAAAAAGAAATATTGGTATGGTGTTCCAGTCTTATGCAATCTGGCCTCATCTAACAGTGTATGACAACATCGCCTTTCCTTTAAAACTAAGAAAGCTATCTAAAGCTGAGATCAAAAAGCAAGTAGAACAAGCTTTGGCTACTGTCGGTCTTACCGAGTACGCAGATCGTTATCCAAGCCAGTTGAGTGGTGGTCAGCAGCAACGTGTTGTTATTGCCCGCTGTATCGTATACCGTCCTACGGTTATGTTACTTGACGAACCTTTAGCAAACTTAGATGCAAAGCTTAGAGATGAAATGCGTGTAGAATTAAGACAGATCCAACAAGAGAGCGGACTTTCCGCAATCTATGTTACTCACGACCAATCTGAAGCCATGGCATTATCTGACAAGATTCTTGTCTTAAGCTTCGGTAATATTTTACAAGAGGACTCTCCTCAAAAGATTTACAACGATCCTCAACACTCTTTCGTTGCTGCCTTTATCGGCAACTCCAGTCTATATGATGGTGTGGTAGAATCCATTGAAGGTGATACGGCCCACGTACGCATCAATAACCTCGGTATGGTACAAGGTGTCTATACCGGCGTTGCCGTAGGCGACCACGTAAAAGCCGGTATTCGCCCCAATGACTTCGTATTAACCTTAGAGAAACCATCTACCGAGATCAATACTTGGGAAGCTGAAGTACTCTTCGTTACATACTTAGGTGAGATGAGCCAGTACCTGCTCAATATCAATGGCGAAGAAGTCATTACAAGAGTAAGAGTGATTGACGGCCTAGAACAAGGCAACAAAGTATATGCCACTATTGATCCTTCAAAACTAAGAGTGTTGAAGGGAGAATAGGCCTGTGAAAACAAAGTTTCAAATTAAAAATCCGAAGATGTTTATATCGGCAACGCTCGGTGTACTCATCATCAATATCTATCCCCTCATTATGCTGATTATTCGTAGCTTTAGTGTGGATGTAAACGGTGGATTTACCACGGAGCACTATACCAATGCGTTGACTGCTTTCGGTAATATCCAAACCTTACAAAACTCACTCATCTATGCGGCAGGATCCATAGCCATAGCATTATTCTTTGCTTTGATATCGGCCCTATCCAATGGACGTGTTAATGTTCCTTTTAAGCGTTTTGTAGATACCGGTAGTGCCATTACTTACGTTAGCCCTCCATGGGTTGCGGCAATGGCATACGTATTCTTACTGGCTCCAAACTCCGGTCTTCTCAATATCTGGATGGAAGCCACCTTTGGTTTTAAACTCTTCAACGTCATGACCATGGCGGGTATGATCTTTGTTACCGCATTATTCTATTACCCCTACATCTACATGACCGTATCTTCTGCCCTTGAAAACATGGACAGTTCTTACGAAGAAGCAGCCATGACCGTAGGATGTTCTCCACTTCGTACATTGCTTAAAGTGACATTACCCCTTGTAACACCAGCTATTACCACCAGTGTTGTTTTCTCCTTTGTTATGGTATGGGGACTCTTCTCCATTCCGGCGATGCTGGGTTCTCCCAGTAAGGTCTACGTATTCGCTACGTACCTGAATACACTGATGAATAGCTTGGTTCCACAGTTTGAATTATCGGCAGCACTTTCTGTTATGTTTGCCATTGTTGCAGCAATTCTCGTTACCTTAGGTCTTAAGCTTGCAAAAAGCGGTCAGTCCGGTCGCTACCAGACAGTTGGTTCTAAGGGCCACAACTCTATGAAAATGGAAATCGGCCGTTGGAAGTACCTCCTTGCAGGTCTTAACATCTTTATCATCTTCTTAACCCTCATACTGCCTTACTGCTGTTTGGTCATTATGTCGTTATCGAAGACGGTATACGAGCCCTTCTCCTTAAGCAACATGACACTCAATAATTACAAATTAGTGCTTGATTCTAACTTCGTGAAGATTCTAGGTAATACCTTAGAGCTTGCTTTATATGTTGCCGTAATCTGTTGTCTCATTGCAATCGTCATTGCATACCTCAACTTACGCTCAACCTCTAAGCTCACCGGTACCCTCAACTTCATGACTACTTTACCAATCGCCATTCCTTCCGTTGCTTTCACCATTGGTGTATCTGCAGCATGGATGGGACAGCCTTTCTCTCTCTATGGTTCTATTTGGATCATGGTACTGGCTCAGGTGGCCCGTTTTATCTCCATGGCCATGCGACACTTTGAAGATGGTTTTAATCAGCTTCACAGTTCCCTTGAAGAAGGCGCTAAGACTTGCGGCGCCAGCAGTACAACGACACTGATGAAGATTTCTCTTCCTATCATGCGTCCAGTACTCGTAAATACCTTCCTCGTCGTATTCATGTCCAGTATGAGAGACCTACTCATTCCTTTATTCTTAGGTACCGGTACCGTTCAGACAATGACACTTGCTACCCGTATCTACTCTTATTGGAACGAAGGTATGATTCCTGAGGCGACTTCTCTCTGTATTGTTCTTGTTGTTGTAATGTCTGTTATCTATCAAGGTTCTAAGCTTCTCTTCGAAAGCAAGAAAGATAGAGTCTTAAGGAAAGAAAAGAAATTACAAAAACAAAAACTCAAGCAACAAAAAGCTGCTTAATAGAGAGCCTAATTAAACAAAAAAAGCCATACGTTAAATCGTATGGCTTTTTTATTGTTCTTTTATTATTTCTCCATTTTTAGTGGTGTCAAAAAAGCTTTTTCTAAGCGGTTTTTTGGCTCCTCATACATCAGTCTTCTTTTGTGTTTTTTACGCCCCCATATACACACAAAAAAACAGCCTTATTTAAAGGCTGTTTTTTATTACTTTACTCTTTATGCATTATTCGTGTTTTAACGCTCGTTATGGCTTAATCCAGCCTTCTTGACCATCATGGATCTCATGGTCGTGGCTGTTCGTAGCTTCGATGATATCGTAAAATGCCCAATGGGTCTGTGGTACATCTTCAAATGTAGTTAATGAATCAATGTATTCATCTACAAATTGTTCATCGCAATTACGTCCTAAGATCTTATTGATGACGATGACAGATTCTGCTCTTGTGATACTTCTCACCGGCTTGAAAGTACCGTCGGGGTATCCGCTAATCCAGCCTTTTTGTGCAGCAGAGCTAATATATTCGTAAGCCCAGTATGAGCCATCAACATCGGGGAATCTTTCTAGATCCATTTTTTCTAAATAAGCGAAGCGGGAAGCGATTGTGACGAATTCCGCCCTTGTGATGGGCTGATTGGGTTTGAAACTACCATCTAAGTATCCGGAGATGATGCCCATTTCTTCTGCGTAGGCCACGTAATCTGCATACCACTCATCACCGTTAATGTCGGTGAAATTCGTATTAATCATAGGAACCTGTCCATCTTTACCCAGCATAAGTCTTACGAAGATGGTCGTCACTTCTGCCCTTGTTAAGTGTCTATCGGGCTCAAATAAATCATCACCGACACCAACCATGTAAGCAAAGTGGTCTGTAGTATCCAGTTCGATGGGTGGAAGTTCTCCATCTTTTTTGTAAAGAATGGTAATTGTATGGTTTTTCTTAATATTAGAGAAGTGGTAACTTGTAATGGGACCTTGGCTCACGCCATCGACGATCACATCGGAGATGATGTATCCTGCACCGGGTGTGAAGGTAAAGGTGCGGTCGCTCCCATCTCTCACTTGTACAATGCGATCCTCTTCACCACCGGGCGATACGTCGCCTTTGCCGATGATGGTGATCGTAATATTGTGATAATCTTCTATCGTACCGCCACCGTTATTTTCTGCCTTCCATTTGGCGTGAAGGGTGATGGTGCTATTGACTGTATCCGTCGTGAAAATCCACGGAGTCGTAAAACTACTATCTGTAAACCATCCTTCAAAGGTATGATCCTTCTTCGTAGGCGGTGGACTTGGCTCTGTGGCAAAACCTCCACTTTCGACGATTTGGTCATCTACGACGGTTCCGCCATCGGTATGAAAGGATACGGTATACTTTACAGTAATGGTGATGGGGCGACTCTCACTCTTAAAACTACTATTTGTGGCTTTATAGCGAATCAAGACGCTATCGCCATGGGATAAGCCTGTTATGGTATTATTCTGCACCGTTGTCCAGTGATTGCCACCATCGGTGCTATACTCCATGGTGCTATTGACGGCTGTAATATCGCCGTTATTCTCTACGGTCACCACCGGTGCTGTGGGACGAAGGGGAATCGGTAAATTCTGCGGGGCACTATCCAGCTGATCGCTTCCGTTGCCCTTTGCTATAATCGTCAGGGTTGTTCCAAAATAAGTAGAATCAATGGCGATTTTACCTGTGGCATCGGCGGTGAATTCGTCTCCGTTAATGGTGTACTTCTGATTGGGCGTAAAATCCGTCAACGTCTCACCGATGTAATCAATCTGAATCACAGGCGTTGGAAGGGGCCTTGGTACGATGGCTTTAATCATTAAGATTTTGAGGGTTAAGGTTTCGTAAGCATTCGTATCATCGGGTATAAAATTATAGCCAAAATGGTTCTTGTTATCGGGATCGTTCAAGATTTCTTTTAGCTCTGGATCCGTTAGAGGATCACCGGCAATAGTAAAAAACTGAAAATCTCCGGGGATTTCCCGGCCATCACCGTCAACGGCTTTCACAATGCTACTAAGGAGCGTTCCCACGGGAGCCGACTCAGGATGCGCGATCGTAGGTATGATTTTTGGTTTTACCATGAGGATTAAGTGATTTGCAACGCTTTCTATATTAAAGATCAAAGAAGAAGACTCATAGCTGAAGTAGCGATTGATGTCTTCGTTCGTGGTCACCGATGAAGCGCCTACGCCGGTAACGGCAAAATCCAGCTGTCTCGTTGAACTGCCATATCGAATATCAATTAATTGAGATCGTGTATCATCTAAAGTTTCCGTCGTATTGAGGGTGAATAGGTGATCATAGGAGTAGAATAAGATATTATTTGCCGCACTACCCGCCGTGTTACCCTTTATGGTTACTGTGTCGTCCACAGTCAGTTTCGTACCATTTGCAATCATGCCTCCTCCTAATTGACCGGCAGAGTTATTCGTAATCACGACCCCATCTTCCAGCTTAATCGTAGCATAATTACCATAGATACCGCCGCCATTTGCACTGGCTTTATTATCGGAGATTTTGACAGAATCCGATAGATTCACTGTGCTGTAGCTTGCAAAGATACCGCCGCCGTTGGGTGCAGCGGTTTTACCATTGCCGGAGACTTCACTATTCCCCGACATATTTAAAGTAGACCCACTATTCACACTGATACCACCGCCATATCGGCTGGTATTATTACCCGTCACTTTGGCATTACCGGAGAGATTAATAGTACTCGTCGTACTAGCATATATTCCGCCACCATCGGCGGAGTTGTTGCCGGTATTGTTGCGGATTTCTGTATCTCCTTGGAGGTTGACCGTGCCGCCTTCAACGAAGATACCGCCTCCGTTCGTTAATACCACACAATTCTCGACGATTCCGCCATACATATTGAGAGTCGCATAGACGACCGATATACCGCCACTATTATGGGATGCTGTCACACTGTTCCCATCAACGGTAACGCCGGAATAGATATTAAGGATGGCACTTGATCCGGCGTATAGTAGGCTTGATGATGTGGCAGCATTCGTGGTAATGGTGAGAAGATTCGTGGCATCATCTGAATCGCCTAGGGTTAAGGTTGTACCTGTACCGCTCACTAAGAGGAGGCCATCATTAACGCCTGCCACCCCGGTGATACTAAAGCCATTGCCTAAGACCGTTGTATTGCCCTTCGTTAATCGAATGGGGTCGACATGATCATACGTAATATTACCCTTTAAGGAGATGATGTGATCTCCTCCAGAAGCATTAATGACCTCTGCCGCAGTTTGTAACTGCAATAAGGAGGATACCTCATGTACCTGAGGAGCCGCAAAAGTCGCTATGGGCAGAAGCTGTACACAGAAAATGGCCGCTAATAACAACGCACCGGTTTTCTTGATTGTTTTTTTAATGATTTTCTTCATATCAATACCTCATTTCTCTATGGGATGCTTCCCTTCACTCCCAAACCAAGCAAAGGGTGGGCTCGACTACTGTTACAGGGTTGTTTTTTTGTACATTTTTCATTACTAAAGTATAGTTTCTTACACATCATATGTTATTGTTTGCTATTATTATAATAAAAAATGCAATCATATACAACCCATTTTTCAATAAAAAATAGAAAAAAGTCTTTTATTGTCGAATATTACCAATAAAAACATAAAAAAACCATACTTTTGTAGTATGGTTTTTTGTTTTTGTTTATAATTCTTCTACGAAGAATGGATTTAAGGTTTTCAGCCGAAGCGTCCTGCATATCTTTCGCCATCTTTTGGATCCTCTTTTTTGAAGCTAATGAGAACCAAGGAGATAACTGCAATGATCACAGCACCCAAGATGAGTTTCATTATCATAGAATCTCCTCCTTAAGGTAAAATCTTATACGTCAAAAAATCTACTTTAGTAAAATCAATATTGCCTTTATCGTTCACGATATCTTCATCGGCGTGTACTGCTTCAATCGTTGCAGCAAACATCTCATGGCTTCCCGTCATAATGCTACCTGTGACTTTGCACTCAATGCTTACAGGGCTTTCTTTAATATAAGGGGCATTGATGGTGGTACACTCCATCTTGGTGAGGCCACTGAGCTCGAATTTGTCTACTTCTCGACCACTTTTGCTACCGCAAATGCCATAGGCTTCTCTCATGGCTTCTGTCACAAGATTAATAGTAAAAACACCGCTTTCTTTAATCATTTTGTAAGAATGGTGGGTTGGGATAATGCCTACCATGACCATAGGAGGCAGGTATCCTGCATTACAGGCGCAAGTAACGGCAAGGATATTATCGTTGCCTTCGTTATCTCTGCAAGTGACAAGAATATCGGGACGGGGTCTTAGGGCATTACTTAGTACTGCATCTTTTTTATTCATGGGATTCTCCTTTGATTGATTGAATGGTTTTTAAAATACCTTCTAAGCCTTTTTGGAGTGTTGCACCGGTGGTGCCCACATTAAGGCGGAAGAAGCCATCACCTTCTTTGCCGTAATCAAGGCCTAGACCCATGCCGACTTTACCGATGGTGATGAATTTTTCTTGCAGTTCTTTTGATGGAATGCCATAGGCGCTAAAATCAAGCCAGCCTAAGAAAGTTGCTTCCGGGCGAAGGAATTTTACTTCTTTTAGATGTTCAGAGAGAAAACGCTCCACTAAGTCAAAATTTCCTTGGAGGTAGTCCTTCAGCTCAGATACATACGCTTCGCCATCTCTGTAACAAGCCGTAAGAGCGGCGTAAGCTAAAGCATTGATGTTCTGATCAAAACTATGGCCTAAAGCCGTATTTGCCATGGTTTTTTTGTAGTGATTACGTACTTCTTCATGGGGAATCACGGCAATGGAGGCATTCAGCCCCGCAAGGTTAAACGTCTTACTCACGGCATAAGCCGATACCGTATTCAAAAAAGCGTAGGGACTTACGGTAAAGAATGGTTTATGTACGCCATTAAAGACAATGTCGCAGTGGATTTCGTCGGATACAATTTTGAGGCCATGTTTTTCACAAAAACCGGCCAGCTGAAGAAGCTCTTCGTCCTTCCAAGCTCTTCCCACGGGATTATGGGGATGGCAAAGGATGAGGAGTTTTGTTTTTGGTGTGACGGCTTTTTCCATGGCATCAAAATCCATGGTATAGTAGCCCCTATCATCTTGAGTTAAGGGACATGCCACAATGCCACGATTGAGATTCTTTGCCACACTATAAAAAGGCGGATACACCGGTGGCATAATCATGGCTTCATCGCCTTCCTCAGTAAAAGCATGGATGGCGTACTTTACGATGGGAACAACGCCGG
>CAYJGI010000030.1:0-1096 GCA_964369705.1 uncultured bacterium | reverse complement strand
CGCCGGGGACGACGGTAACCCAGTCTTCTTCAATGGTGGTTTGGTACTGTTTTTGAAACCACGATTCCACGGCGGGATAAAAACCCTCCGGCTTCATGGTGTATGCAATGATGGGGTGATCGAGGCGCTCTTTAATGGCCGTAATCGCTCCGGGAAAAGATCTAAAATCGGTATCGGCTAGCCATAGGGGTAGAATATCATCGGCACCGAATACCGTCTTAATGTTATCCCATTTCTCACTGCAAGTATTTCTTCTTTCAATAACTTCATCAAAATTATATTTCATTGTTGTGCCTCTTTTTCGTTAATATTGTGGTGCTTTTTATTTTTTTAGCATGGCTGCCGTATCTTTGAATTGATCAAAGATCATCTCAATATCCGATTGATACATGAGATATTGCACACCGCAAGCTTTCCACTTATCGGCGGCGGCTTTCGTCTCCACGTAGGTACCGACGAATTTGCCCTTTGACTTTGCAAGATTCACCAGTTCCAGCATCTTTTCTTCTACTAAGGGATGCTCGATTTGACCGGGAACGCCGAGGGAGTTCGACAAGTCGACGGGGCCTAAGAAAATAATATCCACACCTTCTACGTCCATGATTTCTGCTGCGTTTTGTGAAGCCTTTAGGCCTTCTATCTGGAGGATCACCATGGTTTCGTCATTGGCACTTCCATAAAAGAGCTTGCGATCCATGGCGGTATATTGGGCGGCCCTCACGACGTGGGCAGAACCACGATTCCCCCTTGGAGGATACTTAGCGGCTCTTACGGCCTTCTCCGCTTCTTCCTTTGATTCGATTTGAGGGATTTGGACGACGGTGGCGCCCATATCAAGGACTTTACCCACCATATTATAATCTCCCGGCGGAATGCGAAGTACGCCTACCGTGGACGATCCTTTAAGAGAGCGAAGCATATTCTCTGCAATGCCGACTTCCATTAAACCATGCTCAAAGTCGATCATGGAAAAATCAAAACCACTTAAAGACACCATCTCTTGTAATTGACTACTGGGAAGGAGAGAACCAAGGCCATAAAGGGTCTCACCCTTTTGTAATCTTTCTTTTAGACTGTTCATAACATCACCTCTTCC
>CAYJGI010000029.1:0-11607 GCA_964369705.1 uncultured bacterium | reverse complement strand
TATTAGACGGAACGACAGGACAGCCGGCAGATACAGGGATTATGAGCGTTACAATCATTGCTGAGGATAGCGCCCTTTGTGATATGTTGAGTACAGCAGCTTTTGTACTGGGTGTGGAAGACGGGACAAAACTCATAGAAGCCCATGATGGGAAAGGAATTTTTGTTACAACGGATCACAAAATAGAAATCGTCGGTAATCTACAAGCAGAGCTCAGAGATGATGACTATGAGATGAACTGATCATAGATCCCAAAAGGTATTATAAAAGTCTTTTATCAAAAACCTTTTTATGATATAATAATGGCAGTAAAGAAGTATATGTATCCTTGAATAGCAATTACTGCTGGGTACAATCAAGTATTTTGAAAATGAATTGAGATAGCGTTTAGAGGAGGAAATTCAATGATTTCTTGTAGTGATTTTAGAACAGGTATTACCATCGAAATCGATGGCGATGCTTATATGGTATTAGAGTTTTTACACGTAAAACCCGGCAAAGGTGCCGCCTTTGTCCGCACCAAACTCAGAAACTTAAAAACAGGTAGCGTTGTTGAAAGAACTTTTAATCCTAATGTAAAGTTTCCACCGGCCCTTGTAGAGCGTAGGAATATGACTTTATCCTATGAAGATGGTGGCTTATACTACTTCATGGATCAAGAGACATTTGAACAAGTTCCTTTACCTGAAAGCGTAATTGCAGACTCTTTAAAATGGATTAGCGAATCCATGGTCTGTCAGATTATGTTCTTTAACAGTCAAGCCATTGGCGTTGAGATTCCTAATTCTGTTGAACTCGTAATTGTAGAGTGTGAGCCCGGTATTAAAGGCAATACGGCAACAGGCGCAACGAAGCCTGCAAAACTCAGCACAGGTGCCATTGTACAAGTTCCTTTATTCATTGAAGAAGGTGAAATGATCCGTGTGGATACCCGCACCGGTGATTATTTAACAAGAGTCAAATAACGACACTTAAGGAGGCACAAAAATGGAAGAATTGAATAACAAGTTAGGTTATCTAAAAGGTCTGTTAGATGGTATGGATGTGGAACCATCGACAAAAGAAGGTAAAGTGTACTGGGCAATCGTGAATATCTTAGAAGAAATGTCACTCCTAGTAGCAGAAACAACCGATAGAGCAGATTACTTGGAAGACTATGTGTATGAAGTTGATTCTTCTTTATGTGATCTCGAGATGGAAGTCTACGATGATTCTTTAGACTTCGATGAATTCGATGATGATTTTGTAGAAGTAGAATGTGGTGGCTGTGGTCAAGTGACGTACGTGGATATCGAAAACGATGATTTAGTATTTGATTGTCCAAGCTGTGGTGATATGATTAATGCCGTGGCAGTCATTGACGAGATTTATGGAATTGATGAAGACGACGCAGAATAAATAATAAACCAATCACAAAAAAAGCGATAGATTTTTCTATCGCTTTTTTATTTTTGTCATATTTTTTGATCTTGTCCATACAATTTTTCTAAAGGAGTAAAAAAATGGACAAAACAACAAGAAGTCAAAGGGATAACGAATCTTACTTATCTTACTTAGAACCCCGTATTCAATCCATATTAGAACAAGCCACAAAATCAAGGGATAATCTTACAGAAGTCAGATTAAGAATCGATCAGCCTCTCACGGTACATACAACAGATGGCGTATACTTTGTATCCCCCAAAGGGCACCTCTTAACAGGAAGGGAAGAAGCATACAAAATAAGCAAAACTCAAATAGACAGTACTTTTAGAAACTTTATGGGACATTCCCTCTACGCAAAAAAAGATGAAATCAAAGAAGGTTTTATTACTGTAGAAGGCGGCCATAGAGTGGGTTTTGTAGGGCGTGGCGTCTATCGCAATGGGGTAGACGCTTCACTTACAGACATTAGCAGTATGAATATACGTATTGCACGGCAACAAGTGGGCGTTGCCGAAAGTTATTTTAAAAAAATCGGTGGTCTTCATCGATTTGATAACACGTTGATTATTTCACCGCCAGGTCTCGGGAAGACGACTTTTTTGCGGGATATGATCAGAATTCTAAGCAGTAATCATTATACAGTAGGGCTCATCGATGAGCGAAACGAAATCGCCGGCACATCAGGTGGCTCAAGTAGTCTTGATGTGGGCCCTTTGACCGATGTTTTGACAGCAATACAAAAGAGAGAAGGGGTTTCGATTTTGCTCAGAACCATGGCTCCTAAGATCATTGCCATGGATGAGGTTTTTTCTATGGATGACTATTTAGCCATAGAAGAGATCATCGGTGCCGGTGTCAAGATTATTGCAACTGCACACGGTCCATCACTTAGTGAAATTATGAAACGTGAGGCTATTCAAAAAATGATTAAAAACCATGGGTTTTCATATTTAGTGACGATGAGAGGGTTTGATAAAGAGCCACAGGTGGAGGTATTGTAGATGAAAGAACTGCTGTTAATGGGGATATTCTTGTTTTCCATACTGATAGGCTACTTACTAGTGGAGCGGATAAGGACAAGAACCAAGACATTGAGCCAGTTAGAACAAATATTCATCCACATGGAGACCGATTTAATTACAACGGCAAAACCTCTGCACCGATTATTGCAAGTCCCTTTCAAAGATCCGATTTCCCAGTTATTTTGCCAGATTGGAGACTACTTGGCACATCATCCAAACAAAAAGCCAATGGATGGATATGAGGCGGTTTTGGCTGTACAAAAGGGAATAGAATTCAAAGAGGTTGAATCTAAATACTTGCAACTGTTTTTTATGCAAGTGGGCAAAGGTTATTTAGAAGAAGAAATCGCACTCCTTAAAATGATAAGACAAAAAATGAAAGAAGAAAAAGAAATTTCCTACGAAAGTTACAAAAAAAACAAAAAACCCATCTTAAGTGGATCGGTCTTAATAGGTCTGCTTTTAGTAATACTCATGGTATAAGATGAAGGGAAGGAAATCACGATGGATATTGATATCATTTTTAGGATTGCCGGTGTGGGTATTGTTGTATCGGTTCTTAGTTTACTGTTAAAACAATCGGGAAAAGAAGATCAAGCGTATGCGGTGACATTGGCAGGAACCATTGTTGTGCTTTTTATGATGGTTCAGCTCATTGGAGAGCTCTTTGATTTAGTTAGAGCTACTTTTAATTTTTAGCCATGGATATTACAAATATCATACTATTTGGCATTACATCTGTAATTCTAATCAGTATTCTTAAGACGACTTACCCCAGTGGCGCGATCTTAATGAGCATCGCAGCATCGCTCCTCTTACTTCTCATGGTTATCCCTGCCATTGACGAAATCTTAACCGTATTCAAAACCATTGGAGAGCGTACTTCCCTAGATGTTATGCACTTAAGCACTGTCTTAAGGATTATTGGAGTGGCCTATTTGACAGAATTCGGTGCTGATATATGCCGAGAGTCGGGGAGCCCATCTATTGCATCAAAAATAGAATTGGGCGGAAAACTCATTATCCTTACTCTGGCCATTCCCATCATCTTATCTCTACTTGACCTGGTGGTCAGGATCTTACCATAGGGGTGATTTTTTTGTGAAAAAAACAATGATTGTCGTTTTTTTTGTATTGTTTTTACTGTTTCCCAAGGAAATAAAAGGGGAAAACGATTTTGAAGCAGAGAATCAGGGAGCTTCCAGTATAGAAACTGAAACCAGTATCATAGAAGATCAAATCAGAGCCCTTCCCCTTGGCGAATTGGATCCATACAGTACGGGGATTGTGGGGTATCCTGAGACGGAGATTTCTGTGGGCGATATATTAGATCGCTTCATCACCGGGGATTTAACTTTTGATTTTAAGGGTATTTTCTACTTATTATCTTCTCTTTTTTTTAGCGAATTTCTAACGATTACAAAGCTACTCTTACAACTCATGGGACTTGGGATTCTTTCCGCCATCTTGAAAGAAATGAAAGGAAACTTTGGTGGTGAGAGCGTTTCTAAAATTGCTTTCTATGTTGTATTTATGGTAGCCATTACACTACTGATCCAAAGTTTTTTGACGGCGATATCCCTAGCAACTACGACCCTTAATCAGATGGTTGATTTTATGCAAGCCATCCTTCCTATTATGTTTACCTTAATGGTATCCATGGGACACGTGACTTCAGCGGGGCTCTTGTCACCCCTTACGGTAGGGACTGTAACATTGATTGCAACACTCATTAAAGATGTGGTGATTCGTTTAATTTTTCTTTTTGCTTTTATTTCTATTGTGAATCACTTATCGGAAGCGATTAAGCTGGATCGCTTAAAATCCTTAATGAAGAGCACCATCACTTTTTTGATGGGGGGACTTTATAGTATTTTTGTAGGTTTTATTTCTATACAGGGATTCTCCGGTGCCGTTCTTGATGGGATGCTTCTGCGTAGTGCGAAGTTTGCCACGAGAAGCTTTGTTCCCATTGTAGGGGGGATTTTTGCCGATACGTTAGATACGGTACTCAGTAGTTGCCTCCTGATTAAAAGTGGTCTCGGAATCTTCGGTCTTATTGCTCTTTTATCTATGGTGATTTTACCCATCATTAAGCTATTGATTCTTTCTTTTTGTTTTAAACTTGCTGCAGCAATCTTAGAACCGATTGCCCATCATGAACTGGTACAAATTATTGGTAGCATTAGTGAAGCATTGACGCTGATTATCTTAGCAGTAGTCGGTGTGGCCATCTTATTCTTTATTATGCTGACGATTATTGTTGGCGTAAGTGGCTTTAGCATTGCAATGAGGTAGGTGCGTATCATGGAACTTTTATCAAATTGGCTTCGCAATATTGTCTTCGTAGTCTTATTCCTCAGTCTAATGGAAATGCTTCTTCCGGACAAAAAACTAAAAGGCACCGTCCGTTTTGTCTTGGGGCTGCTTTTAATTTTTACGCTTCTATCGCCCTTTGTTGAAGTAGGAAATATGGAAATCCCCGCAGCCATCGATATATTTGATGATTTGGAGAGTGAAGCAGATATTCCAAGCAATCACGACTTAACTGCAGAAATCTTTATGGATAATCTAATGATAGAGCTTCAAAACTACTGTACCAAGGATGAAAAGATAGAAGAAGCTGTATTTACATCTACTTATGAAGTGGTGGAGGGTGTTTTTATCCCTGAAGTGATTACCATAGAAGGGGATCTTTATTTTCACAGTGATACGAGTTTTGATGAAAGGAGAGCCGTGATGGAGAAATTGTATGTAGAATTTGAAAGTAATTTTGGCATTAGTCGCGAGAAAATGCAGTTGAGCGAAAGGGTGGCGTAAATGAATCTAAAAGAAATGAAAATAAAATCAGAACAGCTCCTAAAATCAATCATCGGTAAAAAAGGCGGAAAAGAAGCCATTCTTATCGTGTTAATTGTACTACTTTTTTTATTATACTTTGGCATACCGGAAGATTCAGCAGAAGAAGATTTGGCACCTAATCTTGCGCCAATGACTTATGAATACGAAGATGATTCAGAACTATTTGAAGTCAAGAACAAAATGGAAAGTGAGCTTCAGTCCATATTAGGCGCTATTTCCGGTGTGGGTGATGTTAAAGTCACACTAAGCATCGAAAACTCCATAGAAACCATCTATGAGAAAGAAGAATCAACGGTAGAGAATATTCAAGAAGAAATCGACACCGGTGGATCCACTAGGAGTACCGTCAGTCAAAACGAAACCTCAAAACCGGCAACAGTGGGCACCAGTAGCGGTGAAGAGCCCCTCAAGATTAAAGAACTATCACCGACAATCACCGGTGTCGTCGTAGTGGCAGAAGGAATGGTCTCACCGATCACAAAAGAAGAAGTTTTTGAAGCAACAAAGGTCTTAACGGGACTACCTTCGCATAAAATTGTTGTATTAGAAATGAAATCTTAACAAATGCTATAGGAGGAAAACATGAAACTACCTAAATTACCCAAACTGCCCCAGCTATCTTTTAAGAAAAAACTACCCGGTGTAAAAGTTCATTCTTTTATTGTGAGTCGCTCTAAGCTTTTTGTATCGGTTTTTTTACTTTGTGCGCTGGTGGCGGCCAGTGTCTATGCCAATGACAAAGCAACCAATTCACTCAACAATGGAAAACCCCTCGTTGATAATGTGGCAGAAGCCGTGGATGGAGAAGTCATCGATGGCGAAGCCTCACAATTCTTTAGTGATTACCGTATGCAAAGGGAAAAAACAAGGAGTGAAGAAATCGAAGCACTGGAAGTAAAACTAGCCAGCAAAGATGCGCTTTCTTCAGAAGATGAAAGTATCATACGACAAAGACTCTTTGATATTAGCGACACCATAGAGAGTGAATTGATTTTAGAAAGCTTAATCAGAGCCAAGGGTTTTGATGATGCTCTTATCTTCTTTCACGGTGATGGTGTAAGTGTGGTGATTAAAGCTGAAACCCTCACAGAAAACGATGTGGTAAAAATCACGGAAATCATTGTGCGTAATACCAGTATCCCCGCAAGACTGGTCACAGTAAGCACACAACAAAATTCATAAAAATATTTGACCGATGGCAATAAAAATTGTACAATTAGTTATAGCCACAGGGAGGTGTATATAATGGAATACGGAGAAGTAAAAATAACAGATGAAGTGGTAGAGACCATAGCAACCATCGCTGCATCTCAAGTTCCCGGTGTCGTTGAGCTCTATGGCGGCATGGCGTACGACATCATAGAAAAGATTGGTAAGAAGAAATATTCCAAAGGCATCAAAGTAGAAATCGAAAAACGTAAAGTAACGCTTTACTGCTATATTGTAGTCGACTTTGGCTCTAATATTATCGAAGTGGCAGAGAACGTACAAGATAGTGTAAAACAACAAATCGAACTCATGACCGGACTTGAAGTGGAGAAGATTGATGTTACCGTTTCCGGAATTAAAGCACCAAAAGTAGAATCAATGGAACAGTAAAAAGCAGGGGGATTCCCCCTGCTTTTTGTATATCTTTGTTATACAATATATGGTATAATAAAGCCAATAAAAGGTTTTCATAAACGTAAGAGGTGGTTTGCTGTGAAAAGAAGTTTGTTAAGAGAAGAAATCTTAAAAGTGATTTACGAAATAGAAGTAGCTGATAATGAAGTGGATGAAGTCCTTGCCTTTAAGGTGGAGGAATTGCAAGCAAAAAAACCTTCTTTTACAGAAGAAGATCGTGTATATTTGTCAGAGATGACTCGGGGTATCGTCAAAACAAAAAATGTCTTAGACGAAATCATCGGCGATTTTAGTGATGATTGGCCCATTGATCGTATGGCAATCTTAGATGTGCAGATCCTGCGTCTCACCTTATTTGAGATGTATCATATGGAGCTACCGGGGCCTGTTGCCATTAATGAAGCCGTTAACTTAGCGAAGAAGTACAGTACTGCTCAATCGGGTACTTTTATTAATGGGATTCTAGGTGAAGTGGTTCGCAATCAAGAAATGGTAGAAGATATTGAAGATCCAAGTGAAGGAGAAGATGCTGAGTGAATTCCTTTGTTTTTCAAGTGTCTGAGCTTTCCGGTTATATCAAAAACTTAATGTCTGGAAACCCCATTCTTTCTGATGTGACCCTCACAGGAGAGATTAGCGGCTCCCGCGGAAGGCATTACTCCGGCCACTATTACTTTGATCTCAAAGACGATCATGCAGTGATTAATGGCGTTATGTTTCAAAGTAGCGCGAAGAATCTAACTTTCGAACCTAAAGACGGTCTTCAAGTAATCGCCAAAGGGCGCATCACCATCTATGAGAAGTCCAGTCGATACCAAATCATCATAGAATCTATGGAAGAAGCGGGACAGGGCCATTTGGCCGTGGCTTTTCAGAAACTGAAGGAGAAGCTGGAGGAAGAAGGGCTTTTTGATCAGCGTCATAAGAAGAAATTACCACTATATCCTAAGAAAATCGCCGTCCTTACAAGTCCCACGGGAGCGGTTCTTCATGATATCAAAAACGTCATCTCAAGGCGTTATCCCCAAGGGGAGATTTTACTGATCCCCATTCCCGTGCAAGGAAAGGGTGCAGAAAAAGAAATTGCAAAGGGCCTTCGCCTTCTTGATGGATTAGAAGGAATTGATGTGGCCATTTTAGCCAGGGGTGGCGGCAGCTTAGAAGATCTATGGTGCTTTAACGAAGAAGACGTTGTACGGGCGATTTTTGCGCTGAAGGTTCCCATTGTAACGGCCATTGGTCACGAAACCGATGTAAGTCTTGCAGACTTTACTGCCGATGTCTATGCACCGACACCAAGTGCAGCAGCAGAACTCATTACTCCCGACTACATGGCGCTACGTTCTTATCATGAAGAAATAAAAAGGCAAATGCAAACGACCCTTCATCATAGACTTCAGCAAGAAGAACAAAAACTTGCCATTCTTATTGAAAAAGGGTATTTTCATAAACCCCACCTATTTTATGAAACAAAAGAAATTTTCTTAGATCAACTGAAGGCAGATTTACTGACAGAAGGGGAGAAGAATCATCTCCATCATCGTCATCAACTGATCAGCTTAGTGAAAGAACTGGAGATACTCAGTCCCCTTAGGACATTATCCCGTGGTTTTACCATGGTGCATAAAGATGGAAAGACGATTACATCAAAAGACGACGTAACAAAAGGTGATTTCATTACCATTGATTTTAAAGATGGCAGTAAAAATGCCGTGATAGAGTAAGGAGTATAGCCATGACCTACGAACAAGCGATTAAAGAATTAGAAGAAATCGTAAACGAAATGAAAGAAGAAAACCTTCCTTTAGAACAAATGATGACATTATTTCAAAAAGGGATTGAAAGAACGAAGTTTTGTGAAAACTACCTGAAAGAAACAAAGCTGAAAATGATCACATTACAAGAAGAACTCACACAAAAAGGGGAAACAGAGTGATTGTAAAGACGCTAAAAAAACACGGTGACCGTGTAGAAATTTTTATTAAACAATACTTTGATACGCTTTCAATGAGTGATTCTTTGAAAGAAGCCACTTTATACAGTTTGATGGCAGGCGGTAAGCGAATTCGACCGGCCCTTGTGATAGAAGTTGCAAAATCCTTTGGTGTAGCAGAAGAAGAGGCAATACCCGCTGCCGTTGCCATTGAGATGATCCATACGGCAAGTCTGATACACGATGATATGCCTGCAATGGACAATGATGACTTCCGTAGAGGAAAACCAACGAACCACGTTGTTTTTGGTGAGGGTGTGGCTCTCCTTGCAGGGGAGACGCTATTTATGCTACCTTTTCAGCTCCTTAGTACCTATTATGAAGGAGAGATGGCAAGGCGCCTTATTGAAGTTCTCAGCCGTGGTGCAGGACCGGAAGGCATGATGGATGGCCAGATGCTAGATCTATTCTACGAAAAGAAAGAAATCAACTACGAAATCTTAAAAAAAATCCACAGTCTTAAGACAGGCGCTCTTCTTCGCTCTGCAATCGAAATGGGATGCATTTTAGGTGATGTTGACCCTTTGGTCATGGAAGACTATAGAGAATTTGCAAAATTCATGGGACTTGTTTTTCAGATTACCGATGATATTTTAGATGTGACAGGGGATTTTAATACCCTTGGAAAACCCATCGGAAGTGATGAAAAAAACGAAAAAACCACCTATCCAAAACTCTTTGGTATAGAAGAAAGTAGAACCATGGCAAAAATCTATGGAGAAGAATGCCATAAAATTCTAATGTGTTATGAAGAAAAACAAATCGCTTTTCTCAAAGACTTAATCTTATTTATGTTACAAAGAGAGCACTAAAAAAAGGGGAGATCCTATGTCAGTTTTGATCCAAAACGAACCGCTTCTTTCGGGATTTTTGGGTTGGTTCATTGCCCAAAACTTAAAAGTGGTAATCATATTATTTAAAGACAGGAAAATAGATTTTAAGATGCTGGTCAGTTCCGGCGGTATGCCAAGCTCTCATACGGCAACGGTGGTAGCCACATCCTTCTCTGTTGGACTTGTAGAAGGCTTTGGTAGTGCTTTATTTGCGGCTTGCGCTGTTTTTTCTACCATTGTGATGTATGATGCCTCAGGGGTGAGAAGAGCTGCGGGACTTCAGGCTGAAGTGCTCAACCAAATCATGAATGATGTCTTCTTTAAGCACAAATTCCGCCAGACAGAACACCTTAAAGAGCTATTGGGTCATACGCCTTTCCAAGTGTTTGGTGGAATGATCTTAGGCATTGTCGTTGCTCTTTGGATCCATAATATTTAATATACTAATATAATCAATAAAAATCAAAAAGACAAACATTATAAAATGTTTGTCTTTTTTTATGATTTATAAGAATCGTTAAATTTATTTCAAAATATGCACTAAAATGGATATTGATTGTGACAGAAATGTCGATATTTTTGGTCATCAATAAAAATCACTCAATATTCAATGCAAAAAAATGGATTTTTACGCAAATTTATTGCATATTTTTTTATTTGTGCTATAATAATAAATGTTTGAATGGTGCAGTATCCGAGTGAGATAAAAATGTGCGAAGACGGGCCTAAAAATTCGTTGAAGGGCACATCGATGAAGTTTCTGGTGCCGGCTTACGACGCCCAGTTGGGGGTCGGTGCTGGGAGTTAAGGAAGACGGGGCGGCTAGTAATGGCATACTAAATCTGACCCTCCTTCCGTGGAGACCCAAGTAGGTAGAGGCCTTTAAGTAGACTTTTACGGCTTGGGATTAAACCTGTATGGGGTGAAAACAAAAAGCTCTGTGCAGTGTAGCCTGCCTTGAGTGGGAGTATAGGACCAAGCGTCAGGTCAGGGTTCTCGGCCGAGAACTTATGGCCCTTGGCTTGAGAAAATACTGCTGCAAAAGAGGCTAAGTATGTTTTTATCTTGTGAAGAAAATTCCTCGGCTGTTCTTTGAGGGTAAATGAGGATTGCAGTGTGGATCAAACGGTAGTCCAGTCTTGTAAGTGGTGACACTACAGATAGGTTTTAAAGGGGAACCGCCAAATTGGCGACATTTGGTAATGCTATGGGAAATCCTACTGGACCTTAAGCCGCAAATTTTACTCATTTACTTACCATTTAAACTATTTTTTTATGGAGAAGATTATGGCAACAAAGCAAAAAGACAAAAAGAAAACAAAATGGGTTATGAAAATCGCTTTTTTAAGCTTTTTTTTGAGCCTTGCTTTTAGTGTACTATCTGAGTTACTCATAGCCAGATCACCGCTTTTTATTGCTTTTTTGCTTTGGATTGTGATCATCTTTATCGGTATCTTTTTTGATATTTTAGGAACTGCCGTAACGGCAACCAATGAGGCGCCTTTTCATGCTAAAGCCAGTAAAAAAGTGAAAGGTGCCAAGGAAAGTATATACCTCATTAAAAATGCAGAGAAAGTAGCCAACATCTGTAATGATGTAGTCGGCGACATTTGCGGTATCATATCGGGAGCTGCGGGAAGTACAATTATTTATAAGCTTGTGGTATACTATGAGTCTTTGGATGTGAGTTTTGCACTCATTCTTCTAACGGGAATGGCGGCAACCATGACCATCGGCGGCAAGGCCATAGGTAAGGGTTTTGCCATTGCTGAGAGTAATCGTATTATTGAGTTATTTGGCAGAACACTATCCAGTATCAATCAACTTTTCAAAAGGAAAAAATAATGGC
>CAYJGI010000028.1:5411-11917 GCA_964369705.1 uncultured bacterium | reverse complement strand
TCCTTTTATTACCAGCGGAATACGTATCGGCACACCGGCGGTTACGACGAAGGGGATGAAGGAAGAAGAGATGGTAGAGATTGCAAGGCTCATGGATGAAACCATTACTGGGAAGAAAGACCTCGTGGAGATTCAAAAAGAAGTAGAAGACTTGTGCCAAAGATTTCAATTAGAGTAACGAAAGAAAGGGAAAAAAATGGACGACAAAAAAATTATTCAGTTTCAATCTAAGGAGGACGACGATCAGAAAGATCGTGAGTTCTTTGAAGATGACGAAGATCTGGAGAGTGGTGAGACACCAAACAAACAAGCCACCATGGGTGGTTTTGGACTTTTTGGTCCCGCCTTTGACGAAATCTTCCGTCAAAATGCCAATAAGAGAGGCAGTAACTACGGTGGCGGCGACAATACGGGAGGCACCGGCGGTCCACCGCCAAGTGGCGGAGCGCCTCAGAGAGAGTGGAATAAGAAGAATAATAAGAAGGTTGTTATCGCATTAATCCTCTTAGCCATTTCCGTTGGATTTGGTTTAATTCTTCAGTATTACGTAGATTTTCAGTGGTTTAGAAGCCTTGATTTTCAAGAAATTTTTATTAAACAAATCGTTATTCAAGTAGTGGCAGCGGTAGGCGTCTTTATTGTAGGATTCTTACTGACACTCCTCATAGCCCATCTTTTCTTTAAGAAGAATATTGTGGCGGGAGGCATGGCCAAAAAGACTTTCAGGTGGATAGCCCTGGCAGGCTCTGCCGTAGCCGGTTTTCTTGCTGCCAGCGTCATGGGGGGCCAGTTTTCTACCCAACTGCTTTTATTCTTAAACGGAAGCAGTTTTCAAGAGATTGATCCGATTTTTAATCAAGACGTGAGTTTTTATGTTTTCACGTTGCCTTTTATGCAACAAATCTACAATATTTTACTCATGCTTTTTGGATTGTACCTTGTAGCAGGCCTTGTGGTCTACTTCAAAAACGCACTGACCAGCGAAGCGAAGGATGCTTTTTCGCCTCAGCTTTTGACATTAGCCGGTTTCTTCTCCATCCTATGGGGTGGTGGCTATTGGTTTAGAATGTACGACTTATTGTATGGATCCGGCGGCGTTGTTTTTGGCGCTACGTATACCGATATCCATATCTCTTTACCTTTTTATCGTATTATGACCTTTGCTATGATTGGCCTTGGTATTTTCCTTATTGTGGCAAAGAATTTTAAGATTTTGAAATTTGCTTTTATTGGTTTTGTTGCCGTAACCATTCTATCGACGGCAGTGACTTATGCCGTGCAGGCGTGGATTGTTGCACCCAATGAACTACAAATGGAAAAAGAATACATTGAATACAACATCGATTTAACGAGAAAAGCCTACAGCTTAGATGAGACGGAAAACATCGATTATCCCGTGTCCGATACCTTAACCGAAGAGATGATTGAAGACAATCAAATCACCATCGATAACGTCCGTATCAATGACCCAACACCGGCCAATACGGTGTATAATCAGATTCAAAGTTTTAAACCTTACTACGTATTCAACGATATCGACATCGATCGTTACACCTTTGATGATGAGTATCGTCAAGTCTTCATAAGTGGTAGAGAGCTCAATCAAGCCAACTTAGAAGAAGATGCAAAAACATGGCAAAACTTAAAACTCAAGTATACCCATGGATATGGCGTTGTTATGAGCCCCATTAGTACCGTCACCGATCAAGGTCGTCCCGATTTTATCGTACAGGACATTCCTCCTCAAAGCGATGAGATCGAGATTACAAGACCTGAAATCTACTACGGTGAATTAACGAACGATTATATCATTACCAATACCAGTATTCCCGAGTTTAATTATGCCGCCGGCGACAACGATAACGTCGAAGGTTTTTATGAAGGCGACGGTGGTATCAATCTCTCGTTCTTTAACAAACTGATGATGGCCATTCGTCTCCAAGATATTAATATTATCTTATCTCAAGCCATCGACGATGACAGTAAGATCCACCTCTACCGTAACGTCCTTGAGAGAGTGAATAAGATTGCGCCTTTTATTGATTGGACCAATGATCCTTACCTCACCATTGTAGATGGAAAACTCTACTGGATGGTCGATGGTTTTACGGCGACGGACCTTTATCCATATGCCACCCCTTTGATTACGCAATTCGGTACTTTGAATTACATCAATAACTCAGTCAAAGCCGTAGTCGATGCCTATAACGGCGATGTGACTTTCTATGCTTTTAATGATGCCGATCCAATTATTGCAACTTGGAGTAACATCTACCCTGAGAGCTTTAAAGACATTAGCGAAATGCCGGACGAAATGAAAGATCACATCATGTACCCCTATGAGCTTTTTGATATTCAGTCTTTCCAATACCTCGACTATCACATGACCAGTGCCGATGTATTCTATAATAAGGCCGACTCATGGGATATCGCAAAAGAAAAATATTACACCGAAGAAATCATCATGGAGTCTTACTATGCCAGCATGGAGATCAGCGAAGACAGAGGTCTTGAGTACCTCTTAACCATTCCCTTCACCCCTGCCGATAAGTCGGTCATGAACGGACTCATGGTGGCCAGCTGTGACTATGAGAATTATGGTAAGCTCACCGTCCTTAATCTACCGAAGGTGACGACGATCTATGGTCCGATGCAGATAGAAAATGCCATTGACCAAGACCCCGACATCAGTAAAGAGCTGACCTTATGGGGACAGCAGGGCAGTAATGTTATTCGTGGTAACATGATGACGATTCCCGTGGGAGATACCCTCATCTATGTGGAGCCTATCTACTTAGAAGCCAGTGGTAGCAACAGTCTTCCTGAGATTCAGCGTGTCATTGTTGCCCATGGTGAGAATGTGGTCATGGAAGAAGACTTTGAGACGGCTCTAAGAAAGATTGTGGAGCTAAGCAGTGGTTCTACGGTAGATCCAAGTGAGCCTGTAGATCCAGATGAGCCTGTAGATCCAGGTGAGCCAACGGATCCAAGCGAGCCGGTAGATCCCGATCTTACGGCAACGGAAGAAGAACTCATTGCCCAATCGGTACAACTTTTAGAACAAGCGCAAGCAGCCAGCCAACGAGGCGATTGGACAGCATATGGTCAATACCTTGAAGCCCTTGAAGCCGTACTCAATCAACTTGCAAATTAACAAATAACGAAAAAAGCGAAATATAAGATGGTCTATATTTCGCTTTTTTACTGGATTCGTATTTCACCAATCAGTCAAAACAAAAGGAGCAAAACAATGAAAAAACTCATGAAATCCATTCCTGTATTCATTACTTTAATGGCGGTGTATTCTATCCCCCTCATGGCCGACGTCATTGACGACCGGGAAATGGAGGGAATCCCTGCTGAGTCCATGGGATTTTCCACCATACTGGTGATTGGCGTTGTTATCGTGACACTTATCTTACTCACACGGAAAAAGCGAGGAAAGTAAAGTGGCAGTCCTTGGTATTGCCCATTTTCTTGTAGATTTTTCTTGTGCACTTTTGGTGGGGAACTTAGCATCTTCCCATATGGTTTTATTACTGATTTTGTATAATTTTTGTGCATTTGCACTACAAATGCCCTTTGGGATTTACATAGAAGGTCGTTTTTCTCCCCGTAAAGTAGCATCTCTTGGCATGGTACTGGTGGCGCTATCGTGGGGACTGATTTTTCTCCCTGCCTTATCCCTCATCGTAGCAGGCGTGGGCAACGCCCTTTTTCACTTAGGGGGAGGCCTCTTTGTGATGAACAAGACGTCAAAAGCGTCACCCCTTGGCGTTTTTGTGGCACCGGGAGCCCTTGGAATATACTTAGGCGCCGCCGTAAAGACGGGCCTTCAAATCCCTCTTTTGATTGTTTTGGCCCTTTTTGCTTTTCTGATTCTGCGATTACAAGAAAAACCCCTCGCCCATCCACCTAAAGAAATGTACATAGAAGGCAAGCAACTTGCCATCATTGCTTTATTCCTTGTTGTCGTCATGAGAGGATTCTTAGGCGTTGTACAAATATTTCCCTGGAAATCTGAATGGTCTTTGGCTTTTGTTTTGGCCGTTGTACTGGGCAAAATGGTAGGTGGGTATTTAGCCGATTCTTTCGGCCCCTATCCTGTGGGCGTCATGAGCCTTGTGGTTGCCGCCACGGCTTTTCTTTGGCCCCATAATGCAGTCATAGGCCTCATTGGGATTTTTGCTTTTCAAATGACGATGCCCATTACACTGTGGGCGATCAGTAGACTCACAGCGAAGGGCTTTGGCTTTGGGCTTTTGACTTTTGGTTTGTTTGTGGGAAGTATTCCCACATTTCTGCGGTTGCAAGTGAGTTTTCCTTTGCCCATATTGGTGGCTTTATCCACCATGATTTTTATCTTTGCAATGAAAAAAGGAGCACCTCAGTGATTTTTTTTGTCCTGATACGATCTCTTCTAAGCACACTTCTCTTAGAGGTTCCTTTAGCGCTGGCGTATAAAATCCCCCTTAAGAGAGCCGTCCTTGTCAATATCCTCACCAATCCTCCTGTAGTGATGCTGTATCATTTATTAAAGAACAGCCCTTTTCCCACGCCTTTATTGCTACTGTTATTAGAAGGAAGCGCTTTTTTGGTAGAAGGCTATTTTTATAGAGGGTACATCAAAAGACCTTACGTATTTTCTTTTTTTGCCAATGGGTTTTCTTATGGTGTAGGATTTTTGGTGCAGTGGTGGTTTTTTTAAGAAAGTTAGATTATAATCATTACACAAAAACAAAGAGCACTACCTGCTGCGGCCGGTAATGCTCTTTTTTTTATTTGATGGATGAGAGATAATGAAAAGACATTTTTATTGAGGAGGGAGCACCCTCGTATTCTTCTTTACCATGGTTTCTACCGTATCGCCGAGACCTTTTGTCGTAAAATCAACGGCACCGAGGTACGTTGTGACTAAAGTAGGAATCAAAATACTGGGATTACTGAAGACCTTTAAGAATAAGTCTGAAACAGCGCCCCAAGAGGTGAGATTTTGTAATTCGATATTTAATACACCGGCAAAATTAGTAGCGAGTAAAGAAAGGATAAAAACCCAAAACGTGGGGTTTTTTAAACGTAATTTCCAATTGATTTTCACAGTAACACCTCCGATTTAGGATTTGATTGATCATCGTTTTACGGATTTTTACAGTGGATAAAGATCGGATCAAAATCATTGCAATGGTAGCAACTTTAGGAAGGAGAACACGCCCCTTCCTAAAGGGGGATTAGAAGTGAGGAAAACCAATCTGCTTAGAAATACAAAGAAAAAAAGATGTCAAAGACCGGTGAATAAAGAAGTTGATTAGGCATTCATTTTTGCTTTTACAACGTACTCTCCCGCTTCAACCTGACCGAATAAATATTTACCCTGGCTGTTCGTCTTCGTATAAGCCACAAGGGTCTCTTGTAATTGGCCACTACCGGAATTCACAAGACGATATAGGCCGACAAAGCAACCGACAATGGGCTGGCCTTGATTATTCTTGATGATACCATTAAAGGTACCGGTATTCGCTACTGTGTCTACGATGAGGGTTACAATGATATTAACCAAAGCGCCATCGGTGACGATGATGCTAATGAGATCGGAAGCCTCATATCCTTGACGGGTAGCGAGAAGCGTATACTCACCATCTTCAAGGTCATAGAAAGCAAACTCGCCGTCATCTACGGTATAAGTGATGGCAATGGCATTGTTGACAGCATCAAACAATGTGACTTTAACATCGCCAAGGCCTTCTAAGATTTCACCGTCAAAGGCATTAATGATACCTGCGATAACACCGAGATCTAAGGTCGTATCCTTGGATATGGCAAAATTAATAATAACGGTATTACCGTCGGCTAAGGTGGTGGTTTTCGGTGCACTTAAGCGATAACCTGTGCAAGTAACGGCAACAGTGTAGGTGCCGGAAGGGATTCCTTCAAAGAAGTATTGACCTTCTACATCGGTTAAGGTGTGCATATAGGGATTGCCCAATTGATCAAAGACTTTGACGGTAGCACCGGGAACGGGATTCTCACCATCTAAAACAGTACCTGCAATATTATTCTGGGCACTGGGTGCCTGCACTAATATCAGGTCAACAACTTGTTCTTCGATACCGGAGATGGATGTGGCAGGACTATACTGTAAGCTTAGAGCATCTTTTTGTAATTCATTCATAATGATAATTGCCTTTCATTGGGATAGATTTGTGATTTGGTATCACATGGATAGTATATGTTGGACAAAGCTTTATGTGAAAAACACTGAGATTGTACAGTGAGAAAATAAAAAAAAGCATAACCGATAGGTTATGCTTTTTTTGTTGTTTTATGGGTAGTTATAAGGTAATTGTAAAAGTAGAACCCTTAGCTAGTGTGCTTTCCACGGTGATGGTACCATGATGGAGCTCTACAATATGTTTGGCGATGGACAGTCCAAGGCCCGTACCGCCTGTTTTTTTGGAGCGAGACTTATCCCCACGGTAAAAACGCTGGAAGATGAGATCTAAGTCTTT
>CAYJGI010000028.1:0-5381 GCA_964369705.1 uncultured bacterium | reverse complement strand
GGGGCATCTCCAGAAGCGCTAAGGTGACATTTTTTTCTTTTGCGACTTTGTCTAGATGGCGAAACACTTCTTGAATCAGCTTTGGGAGATCCAAATCTTCTTTCGTGTTTTCAAAATCGCCTTCTTCTAATTGGGACAACTTCATAATATCGGTAATCATGGCCATGAGTCGCTCCGACTCATCTTTAATCTTGCCGGAGAAAGCAGCCATATCTTTAGCAGGTACCATGCCGCTTTCCATGATTTCGGCGTAGCCGTAGATGACAGATAATGGCGTCTTTAACTCATGGGAAACATTAGAAGAAAAATCACGGCGCATTTTATCACCGAAGGCCTTTGCTGTGACATCAAGGATAAACATGACCACACCGTTTTCCGGTGCGGGAGAGAAGAGAATCTCATAGACTCTTTCGTCCTTCTCTAAGTGATAGACCACGGATTTGCCTTGCAGGGCTTCTTTGACGCAGTCACTGATATGGATATTACGGATAGACTCAATGAGGTATTTTGTTTCTAAATCTCTGACCCCGAGGATATCTTTGGCACCACCATTGGCCATGAGGACACGGCCTTTGTGATCCAGGAGTAAAAAACCTTCCGTCATTTTTTGGATGATGGTTTCGATGGTTTCCGCTTTTTGGAGAATCTCATTTACTTGAACGCTTATGTGCCTTTTTTGTTCTTCGATTTTACGCATAAAAGGGGCCAGCTCATCGTAGACGTGATTGTTTTTGTGTTCAAAATCAATGGCATTAATGGGCTCTAAGACCGACTTGGTTAGTTTTTTTGCAAGGAAGAAAGATACTAAAGTGACAATGAGCATAGTACCTAAAATCACAGCGACAATCACCCATGTAAAAGCGCTTAACGTGCGCTGAGAGATGGAAAGACGAATCACAGTATCTTCTGAAGTTTTTATGGCGTAATAATGAAAAATCTCATTCTCCGTGGAGGAGTAGCGCTCATTACTGCCGTAGCCTTCTTCAAAAGCTTCGATGATTTCCGGTCGATCACCGTGGTTTTCCATTTGGAGAGGGTCGGCAAAATTATCGTACATTACAGTGCCATCATTATGAATGGTAGTAATACGTATATGGCCTAAACTATCGGTGATTTCACTACCTAAAAAGTGGTTGAAATATCCGAAGAAAAACACACTGGTCAGAAAAATTCCTAAAAGAGAGCCGATTAAGATGGAATAAAAAATTCGTTTTCTCATAATAGCTCCTTTTTCCATTTGTATCCCACGCCACGGACCGTTGCGATGTGTCTTCCCATATCACCGAGTTTTTGGCGCAGGGTTTTGATACGCATATCGACAGTACGGGTTTCGCCGAGAAAATCAAGCCCCCAGACTTTGTCGATGAGTTGATCTCTTGATAAGACGAGCTCTTCGTTTTGCATGAGGCATTTTAAAAGTTGAAACTCTTTAAAAGTAAGGACGACTTCTTTATCTTCTATCCTTACTTCGTGTTTTTCGATGTTAATCGTTAAGTGGCCACATCTGAGCACATTATCTTCTGTAATAGGGAGGCTTCTTCTTTGGACTGCTTTAATACGAGAAATCAGCTCTAAGACAGAAAAAGGCTTCGTAATATAATCATCGGCGCCAAGATCAAGACCAATGACACGATCATACTCAGAGCCTTTGGCTGTAAGCATAATGGTGGGAATCATTTGGGTGAAAGGCGATGATTTGATCGTCTTTAACACGGCGATGCCATCTTGCTCGGGAAGCATGATGTCAAGGAGCAAAAGGTCCGGTTTTTCTTCTTCTAGGGCAGCAAAAAAACTGGAAGGCGTCTCAAATCCTTTAGGAATAAAACCAACAGATGTTAGGGCATACGTCACCAGTTCTCTGATATTTTCATCATCTTCTAAAATAAAGATTGTTTGTGCCATTATAGAATCCTTTCATTTTTGTGAAGTCCCGTAATGGAAAAAAGCACCCACCCTGCAATATTCACGGCATGATCACCGATTCTTTCAAAGTGTTTTGCAATCATTAAGAGATCAAGGCCTTGTCTGCCGTTGTTTGGATCCTTGGCAATCAGGTCAATGAGGTCATCTTTAATGGTGTAGTATAAATCATCGACAACATCATCGTATTCAATGACGGCTCTGGCTAAGGACTCGTCTTTTTTTACGAAGGCCTCCATACAATCTGTGACCATTTTGATGGTGGCTTCAGCCATCATTGGGATATGGACCAATTCTTTAATGTAATTTTCTTTCACCAGATAAGTACAAAGGGTAGAGATGTCGCAGGCTTGATCGGAGATTCGTTCAAGATCTGTTAATATCTTAAGGGCCGAGCTAATGGTACGAAGGTCTCTTGCCACGGGCTGCTGCTGAAGGAGGAGCTTCATGCAGAGGGATTCGATATCTTTTTCTGCAATGTCAATCTTATCTTCTAAGTCAAAGACAGAGGCTACTAAACTACTGTCTTTATCGACGAGGGCTCTGGAGACAAGGGAAATAATTTCTTCTGTCATGGCACCCATTTCTACCATTTTAACATTCAGTAATTCTAATTGCTCATCAAACTTATTGCGCATTAACCAAACCTCCCTGTAATGTAATCTTCTGTACGTTTATCCTTTGGCATAGAAAAGAGGGTGGAAGTATCATCATACTCCACCACTTCCCCTAAGAGGAAGAAAGCCGTCCTATCACTGATTCTTGCACCCTGTTGCATATTATGGGTGACGATAATGATGGTATACTTTTCTTTGAGCTCTAAGCAGAGTTCTTCAATCTTGCTGGTTGAGATGGGGTCAAGGGCGCTGGTAGGCTCATCCATGAGGAGAATCTCAGGCTCAACGGCGAGGGCTCTTGCAATACAGATCCGTTGCTGCTGACCGCCGGAGAGGGCGAGGGCCGGTTTTTTGAGGCGATCTTTGACTTCATCCCAGATGGCGGCGTTCTTGAGTGAGGTTTCTACGATTTCGTCTAGGACGTGCTTTTGGCGAACGCCATGGGTTCTTGGACCAAAGGCAATATTTTCGTAAATGCTCATAGGAAAAGGATTGGGTTTTTGAAAAACCATACCGATACGACGGCGAAGCTCATTGATATCGCACTTTGGATGATAGATGTTTTCGCCATCCAGTAAGAATTCTCCTTCTATACGGCAATCTTCCACTAAGTCGTTCATACGGTTAATAGACTTGAGTAAAGTAGACTTCCCGCAGCCCGATGGGCCGATAAAAGAAGTAATGCTTTTTTCTTGTATATTTAGTTGGATGTCTTTCAGTGCTTGAAACTTATTATACCACAAATTGACATCATTGATAATGAGTTTATCCACGTTGGCCTCCTCTAGATAGTCGCTTTGCCACCAAGTGGGCAAAGGCATTAATGATTAAAACAACAACTAATAAAACAACGGCAGTGGCATAGGCTTCGTCGGTGTGAAAACCTTCACTGCTTAAGATATTCATATGTACCGATAGGGTTCTGGCAGAGTCGGTAATGATGGTGCCACCGGGGGATGTACCGGGTATTTGGGCGACGGTACCACTGGTATACATAAGGGCTGCCGTTTCGCCGACGATACGTCCAATGGCAAGAATCACACCGGATAGAATACCGTTGATGGCGGAAGGTAGTACGACTTTGACGGTGGTACGCAGGCGTCCGGCACCAAGGCCAAAGCTTCCTTCACGGTAGGTATCGGCTACACCAAGGAGGGCGACTTCCGTAGATCTAATGATGAGGGGGAGAATCATAATGGAGATGGTGAGGACACCGGCAATCATAGAAGTACCAAACTTTAAATAATAAACAAAAAACAACATGCCAAAGATTCCGTAGACAATGGAAGGAATCCCCGATAAAGTCTCTGTGGTAATTCGAATGACTTTGACGAGCTTACTTTTTTTGCTGGCATACTCTACAAGATATATGGCAGCACCCACCCCTAAGGGCACCGTAATAATGAGGGAAAAGACGGTCATAATAATGGTGCTGATAAGAGCAGGAAAAAGAGAGGCGTTTTCACTGTTATATTCTAAGGCAAATAAGGAAGGGGTGATATGGGGAACACCCTGTACTAAGATGTATCCGATTAAAAAAAGGAGAATAAAAAAGGCAAAGCCGGCACTGAGGAAAACGATACCGCGATAAAAGTATTTTCCCTTATTCTGGTTCAGTTTCTTTTTTTCCTGTGGGATCATGCCTTGGACCTCCTGGTTTGAATGGCAAAAATAAGGTTAATAATGAGAATAAAGATGAAGAGGACAACACCGGTTGCAATGAGGGCTTCTCGGTGAAGACCTTCGGCATAACCGAGCTCTGTGTAGATATTAGAAGTCAGCGTTCTGGCTCCGGAGAGAATCCCCACAGGCATTCTCGGCTGATTACCGACGACCATAACCACGGCCATGGTTTCGCCGATGGCACGACCGATGCCTAAGGTAATGGAAGCAAATACGCCGATTTTTGCCGCAGGCAACACCACGCGAAAGACGGCACGCTCATGGCTAGCCCCAAGAGCTAAAGCACCTTCATAATAATGCTGGGGGACGGCACGAATAGCACTGCTACTGATTTCTACTATGGTGGGCAGTATCATAATGCCAAGGAGAATACTGGCTGTGAGAATACTGAGGCCCCATCCGCCAAAGAGGTTTCTGACGAGGGGAACTAAGACCACAAGGCCAAAGAATCCATAGACAACGGAAGGGATACCCGCTAAGAGAGATAGCATGGGTGACAGGAAGCGCACCCATTTCTTAGGGCAAAAATGAGTCATAAAAATGGCAGTTAATACGCCAATGGGCACTCCAAAAATAATAGCTCCCAGTGTAACATAAATACTGCCCATGATCATGGGCAGTATTCCGTAAGCAGCGGGGATATTGGTTGGAGACCAATCCGTACCAAATAAGAAATCAAAGAGACCGATTTCGAACATGGCGGGAAAGCCATTGGCAAAAAGGAATATACATATCAGTAGGACTGCAAGAACAGAAGTAATCGCACTGATAAAGAATATTATTCTTGCACTTCGCTCCATTCTGTTACCTCACCTGTAAAGATTTGTCTTACTTGCTCAGAAGTTAATTCACTTAAGTCATTCTCTGGGCTCACGATGACGGCAATACCATCAAGGGCTAACACGGTTGCAGTAAGTTCTGCTAGTTCTGAATCTTTTAAGTTTCTTGAAGCCATACCGATGTCACAGGCACCTTCAATGGCACTTTGCATACCGGCAGAAGAGTCGGTTTGTTGTACTTCTACGGTCACGTTACTGTTAATGGCTTCGTAAGCTTCTTTGAGTTTTTCCATGAGAGGTGCTACAGAAGAGCTACCGGCTACAACGACTTTACCGGAAGGATTGGAGCTGGTAAAAGAAGCGGCATCGGCATCAATGGCGA
>CAYJGI010000027.1:4877-11924 GCA_964369705.1 uncultured bacterium | reverse complement strand
TAATATGGGTGTGGCCATGCAAATCACTTCTACCACACGGGTTTTGAAAAACTCTTTCGTCAAAAAGGGGCGAATGACGACGGCAGTATCACTTCCACGGCCGGAGCCACCAACTGCAATCACGTTTTCGTTGTAGGGAAGCATTCCTGCTTCCAGGGCCATTCCCGCAACTTCTACGGCTACTTTCATGCCTTCGCCAAAGAGGCGTAGGGTGGAAGCCATAAGAGGCCCCGGGGTCACGGAGCCGCCGAAGTGGTTTTGTACGCCACGGTCAATGCCTCCAAAAAGATGTTGGGTGGTTAAGACTTTGACGCCATTTTGTTGTAAGAAGGTGCGGTTTTCTTCTCCCATTTCATCGACCATAGGGTCACGAAAACCAAAATGATGGGTGACGGCTATAAGATCAAAACCCTTCCCTATGTATGGACGGATGGAATCTCCTGTATTTGTTGCAACGACAATGGTTGTAATGCCTTCTTTTTTGGCTTTTTCCATCACGAGATTTGCGGTTTCTAAAGTATTATGTTTTCCCGGTTTTTGAAAATTCATTGTTTCCTCCTTTGTATTTTATAAATTAAAGTAGAACTTTCCGCCTAAGTATTTATCGTACGGCGTAAAGACTTCTTCGGGATCTTTTTTGTCTATGAGAAGCTTGGCTTGGCTGATTCTGGCACTGATTAAATCGCTGTGGTGCAGTATGAGGGCTTCCATAGTCTTTGGTTTATCGGGGCTCCCCCAGGCTGCTTCCCCATGATGGGCATAAATCATGTGAAGAAGTTGTTTTAATATCATAGAATCGAGGTCTTCCACTTCTTTTGCGGCTTCTTTGACCATCTCCACTCCCATGGGAATATGACCTCCATCTAAGTGAAACAAATCATTCATCTGAAAACTGAGGCTTTCTGCATCGTATTCTTTGATTTTTCCGATGTCGTGGATAAAGGCGCCGGCAATGAGTAAATCGCCGTTGACGTATCCCTTCGCAATGCTTCCTGCGTTTTTTGCAATCTCCATGACTTCTAAGATGTGCTCTAAGAGGCCGCCACCATAATTATGATGGATGTGAAGCCCCGCCGGTACACTCTTAAGGGCGGGTATATGGCGATGGTATAAGAGAAGCATGACTTCCCTTAAAGATGGATCTGTAATGGCTTCCAGCTCATTCTTCAATGCTTCGCTGAGCGCTTTGATTCTCTCGCCATTAAGGCCCGGTCTGAAGTCTTGTAGCATTTCTTCGGGGACGCTTCCTGCTTTACATTTTTCGATTTTTAGCTGGATTTGTCCTTGGTAACTCTCGGCGGTGCCTAAGATGCGCACAATCATATCGGGCTTTAACTCATCTTTGAGTTTTGCCGCTTTCTGGCTATCCCATAGGCGGGCTTCAATGATGCCCGTCTTATCGGTCAGTTGCAATCTTAAGTAATGCTCCCCCGGACGATTCTTATAAGGAAGGGCCATGACGAGGCGAATGGCAAAGTAATCATCAACGGTACTTGAGTCTACAATATCTTTAATAAATAGCTTTTTTTCGTTTTCCATCTCACCACACCTTTCCAATTACCATTTTACACTAAAAGTCATGAAAAAAACATATTTTCTTTGAAGTTCTTATAAAAATGATGTAAAATAAAGTGAATGCTTTAATGAAAGAAGGTTAAAATATGTCACCCATAGTATTTTCGGGGATTCAGCCCTCGGGGGTTCTCACCATCGGTAATTATTTCGGTGCCCTCAAAAACTTTGTAACGCTACAAAATACCCATCAGTGCTACTTTTGTATTGTTGATTTGCACGCCTTAACGGTGCCTCAAGATCCAGATAAGCTGAGAAGTCAGATTCGTGACACTGCCGCACTTTTTATTGCTGCCGGTATTGATCCCACGAAGTCGACTATTTTCGTTCAATCTCAAGTGTCCGCCCATTCGGAGCTTAGCTGGCTCCTTGAATGTAATTCCCTCATGGGAGAACTCTCCCGCATGACCCAATTCAAGGATAAATCCATTAAGCAACAGTCCATACGTACAGGACTCTTAACGTACCCCATCTTGATGGCCGCCGATATCTTACTATACGATACGAACCTCGTTCCCGTTGGAGCCGATCAAAAACAGCACTTAGAACTCACCCGTGATGTGGCAATTCGCTTCAACAATCGTTACGGTGATATCTTTACGATTCCTGAGGTCTATATCCCAGAAGTCGGTGCAAAAATCATGTCCCTTAGTGAACCCACCCAGAAGATGAGCAAATCCGATGATAACCTCTCTTCCTTCGTTGGACTCCTTGACGATGAAAAGACGATCATGAAGAAGTTTTCTAAAGCGGTCACAGATAGTGATGGCGAAATTCGTTTTGACCCCGAGCAAAAGCCCGGCGTCAGTAACCTTCTTTCCATCCTCTCTGTAGCCACCGATCAAAAAATCGATGCTTTAGTAGAATCGCTCGCGGGAGAAGGTTATGGTACCTTGAAGAAAAAAACGGGAGAAGCAGTCTGCAATGTACTGCTACCGCTACAAGAGCGTTTTCATGAAGTCAGAAACAGCAGCGAGCTTGATGATATTTTAAGAGAAGGGGCAAAAACTGCCCACAGCCATGCCGCAAAAACACTCAGAAGAACACAACAGGCCCTCGGCCTATTATAATTTTTTACCTATGGAGGAATTCCCTATGATTAATGTTGCTTTAAATGGATTTGGTAGGATCGGAAAACAAGTGGTGCGTATTATTCTCTCTGAGAAGGGTTATGAAGATTTTAATGTTGTTGCCATCAATAGCCCCAGTGGCGTTGAAAAACACACCTTATTATTTGAGTATGATTCTATTTACGGAAAATTCCCCGGAACGGTAGAATCCACGGCAGATGCCCTCATTGTCAATGGCAAAGCCATTCCTTTTACCCGTTTTAAAACGCCGGAAGAAATCGATTGGGCAAAAATCGGTGCCGATATTATCATCGATGCCAGCGGTAAATTTACCGGTAGAGAAGAAGCGGAAAAGCACATGAAAAGCGGTGCCAAAAAAATCATTATTACTTCCCCTGCCAAAAACCCCGATGCCACCATCGTTATGGGTGTCAATGATCATGAGTACGATGGATCAAAGCACCACATTGTCAGTAATGCCTCTTGTACAACCAACTGCTTAGCCCCTGTGGTCAAAGCTCTCCATCAATATGCCGGTATCGTAAAAGGCACGATGACTACCGTCCATGCCTATACGGGCGATCAGCAAATTATCGATAAGCCTCACAAAGATGCCAGAAGAGCCAGAAACGCCTCCATGAGTATTATCCCGACGACTACAGGCGCGGCTAAGGCCATTGCAGAAGTCATGCCCCAGATGAAAGGCAAGCTCGATGGCTTTGCCCTCCGTGTACCAACGCCTACAGTGTCTTTGGTAGACTTAGTCTGTGAAGTAGAAAAACCGGTAACAAAAGAAGCCTTAAATGCCGAATTAAAGAGAGCTTCAGAGCAAGAATTAAAAGGGTATCTTGATGTATCCGATAAGCCTCTTGTATCCGTCGACTACACAAAGAGCCCTTATAGCTCTATTGTGGACAGTCTCTCCACTTTAGTTCTTCAAGATAACTTAGTCAAAATCGTCGCTTGGTATGATAATGAGTATGGCTACTCAAAGCGTGTCGTTGACTTAGCCCGTCTCATGGGTAAAAACCTCTAAAATAATAAACCATCAAAAAAGCACGATATTCTCCTGTCTCATACATAAATTTTAAAACCACAATCAATAAAATAAAAAAGAGTGCCTTCTAAGAGGACACTCTTTTTTATATTGTAAAGATCATTCGCTTTTTTGTTTTGTATATTCCATGTAATTCAAGATATGGATCAGCTCATCATAATCCATAGTCATAAAGAGGCTTTCGACGTCTTTTTCTTCCAGTTTTCTTAAGATCAAGCTGATGGCAAGGTGATGCACATCTTGACGTTCTTCTTCATTAAGGTCTATTAATAACCTCATAGCGTCCTTGTGTAATGGTGTCTGCCCGTACCGTGTAAGAGAGGTTGCTATCAGGTGTGGTCGTGGGTGCGCGCCCAGTTCGCCCCATGGTGTACTGCTTTCTCTGCCCGTAAGTAAAAAGTCAGTGGTAACACCCAAGTAGTCTGCCAATTGCTGTAACTTATCTGTCCTTGGAAGACGTCCATTAATGTAGTTCGTTATTGCGTTTTTAGAAAGACCTAAGTCGGCAGCAATGTCTTTCTGCTTCAAGCCCTTTTTCTTGATGATCGCCTTCAATCGCTGACCTGGTTCCATGTTCTGCATTGACATTTTTTGCATACCCTACTCCTCCATCTCTGTAAATAAAAATACAACAAAAGTATTGAATTGTTATAATCATTGTATTATAATTGAAATATACCATCGTTTATGGTAAAATATACAAAAATCATACTTTTATTATATTTTTTTATAGGGAAAACGTTCCACATTCACTCTCATTCTATCATAAAAGTATTTATATTTCTACATATATTTGTATAATATTTTTAACGAATGGAGATGTTTTTATGAGTAGAAAAAATCAATTGACAGAATTTGGTTTAGAAGTAAAACATTACCTGCTTAAAAACAATATTTCTCAAAAGGAATTTTGCGAATCTCTCCAAATTCCTCAAAATCGTTTTAGTGAAATCATTCATGGTGTAAGACCGGGAGAGGCTTACCAGCAAATCATTGCAAAGCATTTAAAAGAAGTCTCGTCTAAGTAATATCACTTAAAAAAAGAGTGTGACGTATCCCATTATGCCACTGTGGAATGATCTGTTTTTTATTTCGTGCATCATGGATTAACAAGCAAATCCCCACCGACCAAACTCGGTGAGGACTTTTTTTTTGCCTTTTTTCCATTTTGCTGGAATTATTTACCAATGATTTACCGCTGTCATTTCTCCCGTGGAAAAAGAGTATAAATAGCACTCCTTCACAGGAAAAGGCGTGAGACTTTCTAGGGCTTTTTTGTACAATTCTACTTGTTGCATATACTTATTCCTTCGCTCTTCATTGCTGTGGATATTACCGCTCTTATAATCAATGAGTACCCACTGCCCATCTTCCAAAAAAGCGCAATCCATAATTCCTTGTAGCACTACCGTTTCTTCTTTGCCACCTTGCACTTCTTTCACTTCTAATACGAAGGGTTTTTCAATGAGGCGGTAGGTCGCTTTTTGAATTCTTTGGCCAAGGGATGAACGAAGATATCCATAGATGGCTCTCATGGGAAGGCTCTTCCTTTCTTCTTCGGAGAGTAGTTTCCTCCTCACCATATCCACTGCCAAATCCTTAAGGGCTGCCATGTCGTAAGATTGATCATAACACAGGTTTTGTAAGAATAGATGGAGTGCCACGCCCCGTTCCATGGCCGTCAGTTTTTTCTCTGATAGAATTTCAGACGTTCTTAAAGTAGGGATCGATAAAGGCGATATGCTTTGGTGATTTGCTTCTATGAGAGATGTAATGGATGTTTTGGACGGTTTTTTCGTATCTTCATGGTACCGATAGGTTTTATTGAGCATTTCTTTGGTTTTCCTATCTTGCATATCATCTTTAGCTGCTAGAATGCTTTTGATTCTCTCCTTAAAGTAGGCTTTTCCCTGCCCTTCTTCCATGGCTTCAATGAGCGATGATTCCCCTTGATCTTTCATCACATAAGAAACCTCATACCCTTTTTCCCTTCCTTTTGGTTCTTCTTGAAGGAGTAAAGGCCCTAATAGATCCAAGAAACTACGACTTCTCTGAAGGGCTGTTTTTGGGTGAGATCCTTTGTATTTTTGCAGTGTCTTCTCAATATCTTTCGATGAAGCGGTGAGAATCAACTTATCTTCAGCCCTCGTCATTGCTACGTAAAGGAGCCTGATTTCTTCTGCCAATTGATCTTCTTTCATGCGCAGTGCAATGGCTTTTTGTGCCATTGTTTTACGTTTAATCGGATACTCCTTATGAACAAAGGACAAACCAAAACCCAAATCCTTATGCAAAATGAGATCGCCTTGTGTATCTTTCACATTAAAAGGCTGGTGAAGTCCCGCCAAAAAAACGATGGGGAACTGAAGGCCTTTGCTCTTATGCATACTCATAAGGCGCACCACATTGTCTGCCGTATCGATAGCTTTGGCCGTGGCCATATCGCCGCCGGTTCTTAGGATTTTTTCTACAAATCGTACAAACTCATAGAGGCCTTTCATAGATGTTTTGCTAAAAGTCTTGGCATATCCTATTAGGAGCATGAGGTTTTGTTGTCTTTGAGAGCCACCCTTTAGCGTTCCTAAGTAGTGATAATATCCGGAGTCTACCATAAGCATCTCAATAAACTCCGAAAGCACCATCATTTTTGATTCTTCATGCCATAGCGTAAGCAACGCAAATACATCTTCCAATCGATCAGACAATGCATTGTTGAAGGTCTCCCTGTAAGCTTTGCAACAGGCATAAAATGATTTTTCCTTTGGGAAGTTCTTTCTCACTTCATAGAGAGAATCCTCATCCACTTGAAAGATGGCGGAGCGCATAACAGCCAAGAGATCCACGTCCCGCTGATGATTATCAATGAGCCGTAGTAACGCCATAAAAAGCTTAATCTCCGCTGTCTGGAAGTAGCCACTGTCATTCTCAAAGTAGATGGGTATATTGTGATCCCGTAGCACTTTTTCAAAAACCGGTGCCGATCGCGATGTACTTCTCATTAAGATGACAATATCATGGTAATCAATGGGGCGATAGGCCTTAAGCTTTGGGTCGTATAGCGTTTCACTTTTTAATTTTTTGATACGCTCTGCAATATACTCCCCTTCGAAGGTTTCTTTGTCGTACTCATCGCCATCTAATAAGTCTTTGCGTAAGTCTTTGATGAGGGCAAATTCCACTCTGCCATCTTTTGGGGGTTTTTTGTCCATATTGCCATAGACAAGAGGCCCTTCACTATAGGGCAGATTGCCCATCTCTTCTATCATCATCTGATCCATCATATCGTTAACGAAGCTTAAAACGGGGGCACAGCTTCTATAATTAGCATTAAGATCAATGCGTCTATGG